>DATEPQ010000115.1:0-22313 GCA_035273125.1 Gaiellaceae bacterium | reverse complement strand
CCGGCTCAAGGTCGATCCGCGCGAAGGCCGCTACATCTCCCGCGCCTAGCCCGATGAGCGCACTCGCGCGCGACCTCGGCCGGATAGCCGCCGAGACCGGGTTCTCCGGCGTCGTCCGCGTGGACGGCCCCGGCGGCAGCGTGGTCGTACGCGCCTACGGGCTTGCCGACCGCGCACACGGGATCCTGAATGCGCCCGACACGCAGTTCGGCATCGCCAGTGGCACGAAGGGACTTACCGCGCTCGTGGTCATGGGGCTCGTCGAGAACGATGCGCTCAGTCTCGCCACGCCCGCGCGCTCCCTCCTCGGCGCCGATCTCCCGCTCGTCGACGATCGCGTCACGGTCGAGCACCTGCTCGCGCACCGGTCAGGGATCGGCGACTACCTCGACGAGGAGCTCGACCAGGACTTCTCCGACTACCTCATGCCGGTTCCCGTGCAGCAACTCGCGACGACGGAGGCGTATCTCGGCGTCCTCGACGGACACCCGCAGAAGTTCGCGCCCGGCGAGCGGTTCGGGTACTGCAACAGCGGCTACGTCCTGCTCGCCCTGATCGCGGAGCGGGCGGCGGCGACGTCGTTCTACGACCTCGTCCGCGATCTCGTCTGCGTGCCGGCCGGCATGGCCGACACCGCCTTTCTCCGCTCCGACGACCTGCCCGGCCGTGCCGCGCTCGGCTACGTGCGGATGGGAGGGGAGTGGCGGACGAACGTCTTCCACCTGCCGGTTCGCGGCAGCGGCGACGGCGGCATCTACACGAGCGCGGCAGACATCGCGGCCTTCTGGCGCGCTCTCTTCGGCGGCTCGATCGTCCGCGAGGAGACGCTGGCGGAGATGCTGCGGAAGCGAAGCGAGACCGACCGCGGGCGCGGGTACGGCCTCGGCTTCTGGCTTCCCGCCGACGGCGGTGGGGCGATGCTGCAGGGAGGCGATCCGGGAGTCGTCTTCCGCAGCGTCCACGACCCGCGCCGCCACGCGACGTGGACATTCGTCTCGAATTCCGGCGAGGGCGCGAGAGCGATCGCCGAGCGGCTCGAGCAGGATCGCACCGCGGGAAGCCCGAGCATCCCGCGATAGGGTCTCGTCGTGCCGTCCCTCGCCGACACGACGATCCGCCTGCTCGGGCAGGAGCCGCTCGCGGGACGCGTTCCCGCAGCCGAGCAGCTCCGGCTCGCGGAGATCCTCGACAGAGCCGGGTTCGCCTATCTCGAGGTCTCGGGCGGCGGCTGCTTCGACGCGGCGGTCAAGCGCGGGGTCGAGAGCCCGTGGGAGCGGATCCGCGCGCTCAAGGCTCGCGTCAAGACGCCGCTCGGCCTGGCGCTCCGCGGCCGGTTCCTCGTCGGCACGCGCCCCGTCGACGCTGACTTCGCCCGCCTGTTCGTCGCGTCTGCCGCCGCGAACGGCATCGACGTCTTCCGGCTCCACGACCCGCTCAACGACGTCTCGAACCTGCGCGAGGCCGCCGAGGCCATCGTCGCCGCGGAGCGGGACTTCGAGGCCGGCCTCGTCTACAGCCCGGGCCGCACCGGCGAGATCGAGACGCTGATCGAGCGTGCGCGGATGCTGCCGGAGCTCGGCGCGGTGCGTGTGCTCCTCCATGATCCGACCGGCTCGCTCCAGCCGCATACCGCGGAGGAGCTCGTCGGTGCGCTCGCCGAGGCGAGCGGCCTCCCGGTGGGGATCTACGTGCAGGGAGCCGGCGGCAGTGCGCTCGCCGCCGCTCTCGGCGCGGCGCGCGCCGGCGCCCAGCTCATCGCCTGCGCGATCTACCCGCTCGCGCTGACCTTGCACCGGGTCTCGGGCGAGGCGCTCGCCGAAGCGCTCAGCGGTACCGGTCTCAACACGGGTGTCGACGTCGACGCGCTCTGGGAGGCGACCGATCTCGTGGACGAGCACATCGGCGACGAGCTGGTCACGCCGCTCGTGCCGCGCATCGCGGTGCTCGCCGCACGCCACGACCTGCCGGCGAGCGTCGTCGGCGGGATCGACCACGCGCTCCAGGCGGAGGCCGCCGGCGACAGGCTGGACGAGGTGCTCGAGGAGCTCGACCGGATCCGCGCGGAGACCGGCTGGCCCCCGCTCGCTTCGCCGATCGGGCAGGTGCTCGCGTCCCAGGCGCTGCTCAACGTCCTGTCCGCGAGCCGCTATCTCGTGGTCGTCGACGAGCTGCGCAGCCTCCTCGCCGGGGCGTTCGGCTCGCCGCCTGCGCCGATCGACCCGGCGCTCGAGCGCGTCATCCAGCTCACGACGGATCCGGAGAGCGAGGAGGACGTCACGCCGCCGTTCGACGAGGTGAAGGAACGCGCGGGCGACGTCGCGGCGAGCGAGGAGGAGCTCCTGCTGCTCGGCCTCTTCGGGGAGGACGCGGAGCGGCTGCTGCGCGGGATCCGCAGCCGCGGACAGCGCGACGACCATTTCGTGGCGGACGAGAGCCGCACCCGGCGGATCGAGGACGTCGTGCGGATCGTCCGGGAGACGGGCATCGGCGAATTGACGATCGAGGAGGACGGCATGCGGATCTCGGTCCGCTCGACTCCCGACCTTCCGGCCGCCACGCCTGGTGAAGCCCCGCTCGCGGTGCAGGAGCCGGGCGAGCCTCCGGCGACTCCCGTGACCGGGACGCTCGTGCGCGTCGAGTCGCCGATGGTCGGCACCTTCTACCGTGCCCCGCAGCCTGGATCTCCGCCGTTCGTCGAGGTGGGCGACGTCGTCGCGCCGGGGCAGACGCTGTGCATCCTCGAGGCGATGAAGCTCATGAACGAAGTGAAGGCGGAGGTCGAAGGCGTCGTGCGCGGCGTGCACGCCGAGAACGCCGAGGCCGTCGAGTTCGGCCAGCTGCTCTTCGAGCTCGAGCCGCTTCTCGGCCGGCCGGCGCTCTGACGTGGCCGTGACGGAGGTGGCACCGGGGCTCCGCCGCTGGACGGCCTGGCACGAGGAGTGGGAAGAGGCCGTCGGCTGCCTCGCTGTCGACACCGACGACGGGCTGGTCCTGATCGACCCGCTCGATCCGCCGCGCGGGCTCCGCCGTCCGGCGCACGTCCTGCTCACGATCCACTGGCACGCGCGCTCGGCACAGGCGCCGCACGTCTGGGCGCACAAGCGCACCGCCAGGCTGCTCGCCAACCGCGGTGTCGAGCTCACCGATCCGATCGTGCCGGGGAGCTCGCTGCCGGGAGGGATCGAGGCGATCGAGACCGCCCGGCAGGGTGAGGTCGTCTACTGGCTGCCGCGGCAGCGAGCGGTCGCGGTCGGCGACGTGCTGCTCGGCGCCGGCGCCAAGCCGCGCGACACGGGCGCCGCGCTGCGGCTCTGTCCGGAGCGCTGGCTCGGCAAGGCTTCCCACGACGCCCTCCGCGCCTCGCTCGCGCCGCTGCTGGAGCTGCCGGTGTCGCGCGTGCTGGTCTCGCACGGAAGGCCCGTGCTGCGCGGCGGCGGCCGCGCGCTCGCCGCCGCGCTGGCGGGCTAGGCTCCGCCCGTGTTCAACCGCGTCCTCGTCGCGAACCGGGGAGAGATCGCCGTCCGCGTGATCCGGGCCCTGCACGAGCTCGGGGTCGAGGCCGTCGCCGTGTACTCGACGGCCGACGAGGGCGCGCTCCACGTGCGCCTCGCCGACCGCGCGGTCCGCATCGGCCCGCCCGCCGCGGCCGAGAGCTACCTCCGTATCCCCGCTCTCGTCGCCGCCGCCGAGACCACCGGCTGCGAGGCCGTTCATCCCGGCTACGGCTTCGTCTCCGAGAACGCCGCCTTCGTCCGGGCGTGCGAGGACAACGACCTCGTCTTCATCGGTCCGCCCGCAGACGTGATGGAGCGGATGGGAGACAAGGCGCGCGCGAAGGTCGAGATGCGCGAGGCGGGCGTCCCGCTCGTGCCCGGGACCGAGGGCATCGCCGGGCCGGACGACGCTCGCGCGGCGGCCGAGGAGCTCGGCTTCCCGGTGCTGCTGAAGGCCGCGGCCGGCGGAGGGGGGAAGGGCATGCGTGTCGTGACCGAGCCGGGTGAGCTCCAGGCCGCCTACGAGCGCGCGTCGTCCGAGGCACAGGCTGCCTTCGGCGACGGCTCCCTCTACGTCGAGAAGGTGATCACACCGGCGCGCCACGTCGAGATCCAGGTGCTCTGCGACCACCATGGCCACTTCCTCACGTGCGGGGAGCGCGAGTGCTCGGTGCAGCGCCGCCACCAGAAGCTGATCGAGGAGTCGCCGTCGCCGGCGCTCGACGACGAGCTGCGCGAGGAGATGGAGGCCGCCGCCGAGCGCGCCTGCCGGCACATCGGCTATCGCAACGCGGGCACGTTCGAGTTCCTCGTGGGTCCCGACGGCTCGTTCGCCTTCATCGAGCTCAACGCGCGCCTCCAGGTCGAGCATCCGGTCACCGAGTCGATCATCGGGATCGACCTGGTGCGTGAGCAGGTGCGGATCGCGGCGGGCGACGCGCTCGCGCATGGCGGCCGCTCCGGTCCGCGGAGCGGCCACGCGATCGAGCTCCGCATCAACGCCGAGGATCCGTCGCGCGGGTTCGCGCCCGCGCCCGGGCGGATCGAACGCTTCCGGCCGCCGCTCGGGCCGGGCGTCCGCGTCGACACGTTCGTCGAGGACGGGACGGTGATCTCCCCGCACTACGACTCGCTGATCGCGAAGGTCGTCGTCCGCGACGCCAATCGCCGCCTCGCGATCAGGCGGGCGCTGCGTGCGCTCGACGAGCTCGTGATCGAGGGCGTCCCCACGACCCGGGACGTGCTGCGGGACATCCTCCGCAGCGAGGAGTTCCAGAGCGGCGAGTACTCGACGTCCTTCCTCGAGGAGGCCGGTGCGCGGCTGCCGGCGCTGGCCGCGACTTGAGCCGCGTCCTCGTCCGGGAGAGTGGAGGGTCGGTGCGCGTGAGCGAGGCGGCGCTGAGCGAGATCGTGCGCAGAGCGGTCGCGTCGGTCGACGGCGCGCGCCTGCGCAAAGGGCGCCGTCGGCTCGGTGTCGAGCTCGAGGACGGCCGCGCCCGCGCCGACCTGCGGCTCGTGGTCGCGTACGGCCGCGTGCTCCCCGAGGTCTCCGCCGCCGTGCAGGAGCGGGTGGCCGACGCGCTGGCGCGGATGTGCGACGTCGAGGTCGAGGCAGTGCACGTCACGGTCGAGGAGCTCGTTCGGTCGTGAGCACGATCAGCCGTCGCGAGGCGCGCCGGGCCGCCGTCTTCATGCTCTTCCAGTGGGACGTCACCGGCCGCCCGCTCGGCTCGCTCTACGAGGGCGAGGTCGACGACTACACCCGGCAGCTCGCCGACGCCGTGACCGAGCACGCGGCCGTGCTCGACGCGCGCATCACGTCCGCGTCGGACGACTGGACCGCCGACCGGCTCGGCGCGGTCGAGCGCAACGTCCTCCGGGTCGCGCTCGAGGAGCTCGACGAGGGCGAGGTGCCGATCGAGGTCGTCCTCGACGAGGCGGTGACCCTCGCGAAACGGTATGCATCCGAGGATGCTGCGAGGCTGGTGAACGGGATCCTCGGCAAGCTCGTGCGGGAGGAACAGCGGAATTGAGCACCGACGAGTCGTTGACGCGCGCGGAGGCGTTGCTCAAGCGCCTCGAGGACGCGCGCGCCGAGCTCGAGCAGCTCTCCGAGGGGGAGACCGCAGCGCCCGAGCGGGCGATCGAGCTGCTCGGCGAGCTGTCGGAGCTCGCGAAGGCCGTCGAGGAGGAGTTGACGCGTGCGCAGCGCACAGCCGAGGAAGATGCACAATCCTGACGAACTGAAGGCGCTCGTCGAGGAGGCGCTCGAGCGGCTCGATCTCTGGCCGGAGCTGCACGGTCAGGCGACGTCCGTGCGCTACGCGCTCGAGGTCGGCGGCAAGCGCGTGCGCCCGGTGATCGCGCTCGCTGTCGGCGAGGCGCTCGGGGCGCCGGTCGAGCAGGTGATGCCGGCTGCCCTCGCCATCGAGCTCGTCCACACGTTCTCGCTCGTCCACGACGACCTCCCGGCGATGGACGACGACGAGGAGCGCCGCGGCCAGCCCTCGACGTGGAAGAAGTTCGGCGAGGGCGTCGGCGTCCTCGCGGGCGACGCGCTGCTGGCGGAGGCCGTCCGGCTCGCGGCCCGCTACGGGTCGTCGGCGGTCGCGCGCGAGATGGCAGAGGCGACCCTCGGGATGATCGGCGGCCAGTACCTCGACACGATGGTCGCGGGCTACGACCTCGCGGCGGTGCACCGGCTCAAGACCGGTCGTCTCTTCTACGCCTCGGTGACGATGGCGCTCTGGGCGGCCGAGCTGCCGGAGGAGGAGCAGCGACCGTGGCGCGCGTTCGCGGAGGAGCTCGGGCTCCTGTTCCAGATCGTGGACGACATCCTCGACGAGGACGGCTACGTGCGCGAGCACGGCGCCGAGGCCGCACGCCGCTACGCCGACGAGGCCGCGGAGCGCGCGCGGGAACGGCTGGCGGAGGTCGGCGCCGACACCTCCGTGTTGCGCGACATCGTCGACGGTCTCGCCGTCCGCACCGCGTGACCCTTCCGAGCGGCGAGCAGTTCGAGCTCGCGGCGGGAACGCACCGCCTCGTGGTGGTCGAGGTCGGCGGCGGGATCCGCGAGTGGGACGGCGTCCTGCTCGGCTACGGCGCGGCCGAGATGTGCAGCTCCGGGAGGGGCCAGGTGCTCGCGCCGTGGCCGAACCGGCTCGCGGACGGCCGCTACGAATGGGACGGCGAGGAGCTGCAGCTGCCGGTGAACGAGGTGGCGACCGGCAGCGCGATCCACGGCATCGTCCGCTGGGCGAGCTGGCGCGCGGTCGAGCAGGAGCGTGAGCGCGTCACGCTCGAGCACGTCCTCCATCCGCAGCCCGGGTACCCGTTCTCGTTGCGCCTACGGGTCGAGTACCGGGTCTCGGCGACGGGGCTGAGGGTGCGGACCGAGGCAAAGAACGTCGGGAACCGGGACTGCCCGTTCGGCGCCGGCCATCACCCGTACGTCGTCGCGCCGACCGGACGGGTGGACGAGCTCGCCGTCGACGGCGATCTCATCGGCGCGCGAAAGTTCGACGAGACGCGCCACCGGCCCGGAGGCTGGCGCGTCGAGGTGGGGGAGGTCGCGGTCTGGGCCGATGCCGCCTGGCCGTGGCAGCAGCTCTTCACCGGCGATCTGCCGGACGTCGGCCGCCGTGGCTTCGCCGTCGAGCCGATGTCGTGCCCACCGCAGGCGTTCAAGACGGGCGAGGGCGTGATCCGCCTCGCGCCGGGAGAGAGGTGGAGTGGCGAGTGGGGGATCGAGACCGCATGAGCTGGTATCCCGACGAGCGCGCCCATGCCGGCCCGGAGCATCTCCACGCCGAGTACGTCGCCGGTTACGACGACAAGGCGCAGCTCGACCTCGGCGACTCGCTCGAGCTGCTCCGGCGCCACGGCCTCGGCCCGGACACGACGCTCGTCGATCTCGGTTGCGGCACCGGCCTGCTGGCGGCTGCCGCCTCGTCCGAAGCGGGGCGCGTCGTGGGCGTGGACGTCTCGCCGGCGATGCTCGAGGTCGCGCGCGGTCGGAGCGACGCGGTCGACTGGGTGCAGGCCGGCTTCCTCACGTACGAGCACGAAGGCGACGCGCCGCAGCTCGTCCACTCGCGGCACGCGCTCCACCACCTCCCCGACTTCTGGAAGGGCGTGGCACTCATCCGGATCCATGACCTGCTCGCGCCCGGCGGCGTGCTCGTTGTTCGCGACCTCGTCTACGGCTTCGAGCCCGGCGAGGCGGGCGAGCGCATCGAGGGCTGGCTCGCCGGCGCCGCCGCGACGCCCGCCCAGGGTTGGACGCGCGCAGAGCTCGAGACGCACGTCCGCGACGAGCACTCGACCTTCGCCTGGTTGCTCGACGCCCTGCTCGAGCACACCGGCTTCGAGATCCTCGAGCGCGAGCTGCTGGGCGGGATCTACGCGACCTACGTCTGCGGACGGTCGTGACGTTCGAGGAGTTGCTCGAGATGGCCCGCTCCCGCAAGGAGGTCGTCGGCCTCTACCTCTTCGGCTCCCGCGGCCGGGACTACATGGTCGATGAGCGCTCGGACTGGGACGTGTGCGTCGTGCTCGCCGATCGCGAGGCGCGCGACGAGTTCGACCGCGAGTTCCCCTCCGCCCACGGGGCGCGTGTGGAGGTCGTCAGCGCGACGCTCGACGGAATCCGCGACAACGCGTCGGAGCACGGCCGGTACGCCTCGGCCCACGCGAACGTCGTCCTCGACAAGACGGGGGGTGAGCTGGCTCGTGTCGTCACCGAGCAGGAGTCGCTGCCGGGCGGTACGAGGGACGCGGTCGTCCGCGAGGCCCTCGACGGCTACATCAACCAGACGTACCGCTCGCTGCGCTACGGGACACGGCTCGACGCCCTGGAGGCGATTCCGTCTGCGCTGCGGACGATCTTCGCGCTGAGCGATCGCGTCCGGCCGTACAACAAATACCTCGAGTGGGAGTTACGCCACCATCCGCTCGAGGGCTGGAGCGCCGACGATCTCCTCCCCCTGCTCGACCGTGTGCTGACGGGGGAACCGGAGGCTCTGCACGAGCTGTTCAGGCGGATCGAGGCGTCCGCGCGGCGCGAAGGCTTCGGCGACGTCGTCGACGGCTGGGAGCCCGACCTCGACTGGCTCCGCGGCAACGCCGGCTACCGGGAGCCGTGAAGAAGCGCCTCGACGTTCTCCTCGTCGAGCGCGGCCTGGCGGATTCGCGCGCGCAGGCGCAGGCGCTCGTGCTCGCCGGGCTCGTGCGCGGCCACGACAAACCGGGCACGCAGGTGGAGGAGGATGCGGAGCTCGAGGTCGAGCGTCCGCCCCCGTACGTTTCGCGCGGCGGCGAGAAGCTCGCGCACGGGCTCGACGGGCTTGGCGTCGACCCGGCCGGCCTCGACTGTGTCGACGTCGGCGCCTCGACCGGCGGCTTCACCGACGTGCTCCTCCAGCGCGGTGCGGAGCGCGTGATCGCGCTGGACGTCGGTTACGGCCAGCTGCACCCGCGGCTGCGTGCCGACCCGCGCGTGACGGTGCTCGAGCGGACGAACGCCCGCACCCTCACGGAGCTTCCGTTCGCACCGCAGCTCGCGGTCTGCGACGTCTCCTTCATCTCGGTGCGGATCGCGCTCCCGCCCGTTCTGCGCCTCTGCGCACAGGGCTGGCAGGCGGTTGTCCTCGTCAAGCCGCAGTTCGAAGCGGGTCGCGCCGACGTGGGCAAGGGAGGGGTCGTGCGCGACGACGCGGTCCGGCGGCGGGTCGTGCGCGAGGTCGCCGAGGCGGCGTCGTCCTGGGGGGCGAGCGTGCGCGGCGTCGTAGACTCGGGGCTCCCGGGCCCGAAGGGAAACCGGGAGATCTTCCTTCACCTCGTGCATTCCGAGCAGCCCACGCTTCCCGATGACCTCGACGAGCGGATCGAGCGAGCACTCGCCGGTTGAATCGGCCGCGGTCGTCGCGCACGGCCGCATCGACGTCCGCGACGCCGTCGAGCGAGTGCGGGCGGTGGCCGAGGGGGCGGGCGTGGAGGTCGTCGAGGACCCCGAGGCCGCGCAGCTCACGGTCGCCGTCGGCGGCGACGGGACGATTCTCCGCACCCTCGCGAGGCTGCTCGGCACGGGTGTCCCGGTGATCGGGATCAACTTCGGCCGCGTGGGCTTCCTCGCCTCGATCGCGCCGGAGCGGCTCGAAAGCGACCTCGCACGTGTCTTCGCGGGCGAGTATCGGACGATCGAGCAGCCGACGCTCGAGGCGCAGTTGGACGGCGAGGTGCTCGTGGCGGTCAACGATGTCGTCGTCACGAGCTCGATCCTCGGCCGGATGATCGAGCTCGGCTGGTCGGTCGCGGGCGAGGATCTCGGCGTCGTGTCCTGCGACGGGATGATCTGCTCCACGCCGTCGGGCTCGACTGCGTACAACCTCTCGAACGGCGGTCCCGTGCTGGTGCGCGGGCTCGACGCGATGGCGATCACGTTCATCGCTCCGCACTCGCTCGAGGCGCGACCGCTCGTCGTGGCACGCGGCGCCGAGCTCACCGTCCGCAACGCGACACCGGACGTCGAGGCCGCCGTCCTCGTCGACGGCCACCGCAGCGGCGACCTCGCACCGGAGCGGGCGCTGTCGATCCGCCTCGGGGAGCAGCGCAGCCTCCTCGCGACCCTGCCCGAGACGACGTTCTTCAGCCGCTATCGCGAGACCTTCACCTCCTAGCGCGTCGAAAGCGGCCGTGTCCCGGTAACAGATACCGAGACAGGTCCCGAAGGGCCGTCGACGACCCAGAAATGCGCCCTTGGCCGTTCGGCGCCGCCTGCCGCGGACCTGTCCCGGTATCAGTTACCGAGACCTGTCCTGAAGAGCGGGTGGGCGGCGTCGGGCTGCGGGTCTACGATCGGCTGCGTGCTTCGGCGGCTCCGTATCGAGAACCTCGTACTCATCCGCGAGGCGGAGCTGGAGCTCTCGCCCGCGCTGAACGCGATCACGGGAGAGACCGGCGCGGGCAAGACAATCCTCGCCCAGGCCCTCGGCCTCCTACTCGGCGCGAAGGGAGGCGACTCCTACGTCGGCGCCGCCGGCGACGAGGCGTACATCGAGGCCGAGCTCGACCTGCCGGACGAGCTCGAGGAGCTCGCGGAGCTGCGTCCCGAGGACGAGGACGTGCTCGTCGTCTCGCGGCGCGTCTTCGCCGACGGCCGCACGCGTGCGTACGCCTGGGGACGCTCGGCCGCGCGGGAGGACGTCGCAGCCGCGGTCGAGAGCGCCGTCGCGATGTCGGGCCAGTTCGAGCAACGCCGGCTCGCCCGGCCGTCCTACCAGCTCGAGGTGCTCGATCGCTTTTGCGGGGACGAGCAGCTCGCCCGCCGCGCAGCTGCGCGTACCGCATGGCGCGAGCTGCAGAGCGCCCGCCGCCGTCACGAAGTGCTGACGGCGAACCTTGCGCTCGCTGAGGCGCGGCTCGCGGAACTGCGTGCGCTGGTCGAGGACACCGAAGACCTGCAACCGGAGGACGAGGACAAGCTGCGCGCCGAGCGCGAACGGCATCGGCACGTGGCCGAGCTCGCGTCCGGCGCCGCCGAGGCCCTCGCCGCGCTGGCGCCGGAGGAGAGCGAGGGCGCGACCGGACTCGTCGCGCTCGCGGAACGCGCGATCGCCCCACTCGAGCGGCTCGCGCCCGAGCTGCAAAGGGCGGGCGCGGAGCTGCGCGACGCCGAGCTGCGCCTGCGCGAGACCGGGTCCGACCTCCACGCCTTCCTCGCCTCGCTCGAGGCCGAGCCGGGACGACTCGAGCAGCTGGAGGCCGAGCTCGACCGGATCGCCGAGGCGAAGCGCCGCTTCCGCTGCGGGACGTACGTGGAGCTGCTGGCGCGCCGTGAGGAGGCCCGGGCGGAGCTCGCGTCGCTCGAGGACGGGTCCGATCCAGCCGAGGTAGCAGCCCGCGAGCTCGCCGACGCAGAGGCGCGAGTTCAGGCGCTCGTGCTCGAGCTGCGGGCCGAGCGCAACGCGGCTGCTCCGGCGTTCGCCGACGCAGTCGCCGCCGAGCTGCGCGGGGTCGGCATGGGGGAGGGCGAGTTCGTCTGCGAGCTGCGCGAGCGAGACGACCCGGGAGGCACCGGAGCCGACGAGGCCGTCTTTCTCGTCCGCCCGAACGCGGGCCTCCCCTTCGCACCGGTCGCCGAGACCGCCTCCGGTGGGGAGCTCTCGCGGATCGCGCTCGCAATCGCGGCCGTGGCCGGCGGCGACACGCTGGTCTTCGACGAGATCGACGCCGGGATCGGCGGCGAGACCGCGCATGCCGTCGGCGGATTGCTGCGGCGCCTCGCCGAGCATGCTCAGGTCGTGACGATCACGCATCTGCCGCAGATCGCCGCGCTCGCCGACCGTCATTTCCGGGTGGAGAAGACCGCCGGGGACCCGACGCACACCCGGATCGAGCAGCTCGGCGAAGAGGAGCGGAAGGCGGAGCTCGAGCGCATGCTGGGCGGGCAGGAGTTCCTTGCCGCGGTACGAGGCTAGGCGGACGCTGCCGGCCCCCGCCGAGGAGGTCTGGGCAGTGCTCGCGGATCCGGCACGCTGGCCCGAGTGGTGGCCGGGCCTTGTCGGGGTGCAGTCGTCGGTCCGGCGCGCGCTCGCTCCCGGCGCGCACTGGCTCCTCGAGGGTACGGCGCAGCCGAGCTTCCGCCGCCGTCCGCAGCTCGGTGGTTCCCTTCTCGTGCTCGAGGTCGTGCCGCTCAGGCGCATCGCCTTTCAGCTCACGGGTGAGCACGCCGACGTCGAGCTCGATCTCCAGCCGGTGGAGGACGGCGAGACCCAGGCGACGCTCGCCGTCGAGTCGCCACGGTTCGGCGGCCTGGGGCGGACCGCCGCCTCGCAGGCGCTCGCCGGGCTCGCTGCACTGGTTCGCCACGGGGCATAGGCGCCGACCGCAACGGGTGCTACCCTGAAATCCCGTGAGCGCGCGGGCCCCGAAGTACGTCTTTGTGACCGGGGGCGTCGTGTCGGCTCTGGGAAAGGGAATCGTCGCCGCCTCGCTCGGACGTCTGCTCAAGGCGCGCGGCCTCCGCGTCCAGCTGCAGAAGTTCGACCCGTACCTCAACGTGGATCCCGGGACGATGAGCCCGTTCCAGCACGGCGAGGTCTTCGTGACCGAGGACGGCGCCGAGACCGACCTCGACATCGGCCACTACGAGCGGTTCGTCGACGAGAACTTCCTCCGCAGCGCGAGCCACAGCGCCGGGGCGGTCTGGGACACCGTCCTGCGCAAGGAGCGCAAGGGCGACTTCCTGGGCGCGACGGTGCAGGTGATCCCGCACATCACGAACGAGATCAAGGCGCGCATCCGCCGCGCGGCCGAGGCGAACCCGGCCGACGTCGTCATCTCCGAGATCGGCGGCACGGTCGGCGACATCGAGTCGCTGCCGTTCCTCGAAGCGATCCGCCAGTTCCGGCGGGAGGTCGGCCCCGAAAACGTCGTCTACGTCCACGTAACGCTCGTCCCGTTCATCGAGGCCGCCGGCGAGCTGAAGACGAAGCCGACGCAGCATTCGGTCAACGAGCTGCGCCGGATCGGCATCCATCCCGACGTCGTCGTCTGCCGTTCGCACGAGGAGCTCTCGCGCGAGATCCGGGACAAGATCGCGCTCTTCGCCGACGTCGACCCGGGTGCGGTCGTCGCGAGCCCGGACGTCCCCGACGTGTACGAGGTGCCGCGCGTGCTGCACAGCGAGGGCCTCGACCGGCTCGTCGGCGAGCGCCTCGGGCTGGAGCTCGGCGAGCCGGACCTGTCCGACTGGGACGAGCTGCTCGAGCGCGTGCACGGACGGCGCGAGGTCGTGGAGATTGCGCTCGTGGGCAAGTACGTGAAGCTCCAGGACGCATACCTGTCCGTGCACGAAGCGCTCAAGCACGCGGGCCTGGAGCACGGCTGCGCCGTCCATGTGCGCTGGGTCGACGCCGAGGACACCTCGTACGACGAGGCTGCGGAGCTGCTCGAGAGCGTCGACGGCGTGCTCGTGCCGGGCGGCTTCGGCTCGCGTGGCTGGGAAGGGAAGATCCTCGCCTGCCAGGTGGCGCGTGAGCGGCGCATCCCGTACCTGGGCATCTGCCTCGGCATGCACGTGGCCGTGTCCGAGTTCGCGCGGCACGTAGTCGGGCTCGACGGCGCGAACTCGACCGAGATGGATCCCGAGACGCCGTACCCGGTGATCGACCTCCTGCCGGAGCAGAAGGGGATCGAGGATCTCGGCGGCACGATGCGGCTCGGCGCGCAGGCGGTGGAGGTCGCGGACGGCACGCGCACCCGCGAGCTGTACGGAGACGACACGATCCACGAGCGGCACCGCCACCGCTACGAGGTCAACAACGCGTTTCGCGACCGCCTCGTGGAGGCGGGGCTCGTCGTGAGCGGCACGTTCCAGGAGGGACGGCTCGTGGAGATCGTCGAGCTGCCCGATCATCCGTGGTTCGTCGCGAGCCAGTTCCACCCCGAGTTCAAGTCTCGGCCCACGCGGGCAGCGCCGCTGTTCCGCGGCTTCGTCGGGGCTGCGCTCGATCGAGCGCGGATGCGGGCCGGCGAGCGCGTCGCCGCCTGAGGCCGCGCCCGTAGGATCGGCGCGTGTCCGACGCGGTCGACCTTCTCTTCGAGCTCGCCGCCATCCCGAGCCCCTCGGGGGAGGAGCGCGGCGTCGCCGACATCGTCCTGCGCTATCTGAGGGGGCTCGGGCTCGAGCCTGAGGAGGACTCCTGCGGCCCCCGGATCGGATCGAGCGCCGGCAACGTCTACGCGCGGCTCGAGCCGACCGCCGAGGGTACGCCCCTCTTCCTCTGCGCGCACATGGACACCGTGCCGCCGGACGGCGACCTCGAGCCTGTCGTGGAGGACGGCGTAGTCCGCAACGCGGGCGGCACGATCCTCGGCTGCGACAACAAGGCGGCGATCACGGCGATGCTCGAGGGCGCGCGACGCGTGCTCGCCGAGAACGTGCCGCACGCCGGACTCGAGCTCGTTTTTACGCCGATGGAGGAGGTAGGGCTGATCGGAGCGGGCGCCTTCGACCACGAGCGGCTCCGCGCGCAGGTGGGTTACGTCTACGACCAGGAGGGCCCGATGGGAGAGGTCGTCCTCGGCGCGCCCTGGTCGCGCGCCCTCGACGTGCGCTTCCACGGGCGGGCGGCTCACGCGGGGATGGCCCCGGAGGAGGGGCGCTCGGCGATTCAGGCGGCTGCCAAGGCGATCGCCGACCTGCGACTAGGCCGGGTCGACGAGTTGACGACGGCCAACGTGGGCACGATCACGGGCGGCACCGCCGGCAACGTGATCCCGGAGTGGTGCATGTTTCAGGCCGAGGCCCGTTCTCACGATGAGGCGACGCTCGGGGAGGTCGTCCAGGAGATGCTCGACGCCTTCTCGTTCGCCGCGACCGAGGCCGAGTGCGACGTCGAGACGACGATGCGGAAGAGCTACGACGGCTACCGGCTGAAGCGGGACGAGCCGGCGGTCGCACTGGCCGCGACTGCGTTCAACCGGTGCGGCTTCGAGCCGCGTTACGGGCTGTCGGGCGGCGGCGCGGACGCGAACGTCTTCAATGGACGGGGGCTGCGCTGCGTGAACCTCTCGCATGGCGTGTCCGGCTTCCACACGCCGGACGAGCACGTGTCGGTGGCGGATCTCGAGGCGATGGTGGACGTGACGGTCGCGCTCGTGGAAGCGGCGCGCGCGTGAACCTCGAGCCGGACGCCGCGCGGCGCGTGTACGAGGGATCGCTGCTCGGCCTGACGGTGGAGCGGTGGGGGGAGAACGAGCGTGAGATCGTCGAGCACCCGGGCGCGGTAGCGATCGTGGCTGTCGACGGTGACGGATACGTGACGCTCGTCCGGCAGCTGCGCGAGGCGACGCGCCGTCACCTGCTCGAGCTGCCGGCCGGAACGGCGGAGGAGGGCGAGGAGCCATTCGAGACGGCCCGGCGCGAGCTGCAGGAGGAGTGCGGCCTGACCGGCGGCGCGTGGCGCGAGCTGGCGGTGTTCTGGACGACCCCGGGCTTCTGCCGCGAGCGGATGCACCTGTTCGCCGCCGAGGGCGTCGACCGGGGGGAGGCGTCGCCGGCCGCCGACGAGGAGCTGGAGCTCGTGCGGTGGCCGGTCGCCGAGATCGGGGAACGGCTGCGCGAGATCGAGGATGCGAAGACACTCGCCGGCCTGTTGCTCTATCTCAGGTCGCGTCCAAGCGGGGACCGTCCCGACTAGC
The DNA here is from genome assembly GCA_035273125.1 of Gaiellaceae bacterium. GTDB lineage: Bacteria > Actinomycetota > Thermoleophilia > Gaiellales > Gaiellaceae > Palsa-739. The sequence goes on along the minus strand of DATEPQ010000115.1, from coordinate 6,612 downwards.
CAAGTCCCTGCCAGCCCCCACCCAAGGGTGGGGAGCTACCCCTCCGCCCTCGTCGACGACGCTAGCGGTCGAACCGTGGCGAGACCGTGACAGGGGGTCGCGAAGCGCCTCCAAGTTCCTCGCAGCTTCGTCGCGCGGCGCTGGGGAGATAGTGTCTCCGGGCCTTGCGTATCGGCGTCGCCAAAGAGATCAAGACCGACGAGTACCGCGTCGCGCTCACCCCGGCCGGCGCCCGCGAGCTGATCCAGCGCGGACACGAGGTTCTGGTCGAGACGACGTCGGGGGAGGGGAGCGCCTTCCCGGACGAGCAGTACGAGCGAGCCGGCGCCAGGATCGTCTCGGTCGACGATGCCTGGGGACAGGCCGACCTGCTGCTCAAGGTCAAGGAGCCGATCGAGCCCGAGTACTCGCGGCTGCGCGAAGGCCTCGTCCTCTTCACCTACCTCCACATCGCCGCCGACGAGCCACTGACTCACGCGCTCGCCGAGAGCGGCATCGCGGCCGTCGCCTACGAGACCGTGGAGAGCGACGACCACCGGCTGCCGTTGCTCGCGCCCATGAGCGAGATCGCCGGGAGGTTGGCACCCCAGGCGGCTGCCCACTTCCTCGAAAAGCCGCTCGGCGGACGGGGCGTGCTCCTCGCGGGGACGCCGGGTGTGCAGCCGGGACACGTCGTCGTGCTCGGCGGGGGGATCGTCGGCTACAACGCCGCCATCATCGCTCTTGGCCTCGGCGCCCGCGTCACCGTCCTCGAGCGGTCGATCGACCGGATGCGGCACCTCGACGAGATTCTCTCCGGGCGCGTCAGTCTGCTCATGTCGTCGAGCCTCGAGATCGAGCAGACGATCGCGCATGCCGACGTGGTCATCGGGGCGGTCCTGATTCCGGGCGCGCGTGCCCCGAAGCTGATCAGCCGCGGGATGCTCGCCGAGATGCAGACCGGCGCCGTCATCGTCGACGTCGCCATCGACCAGGGCGGCTGCATCGAGACCGCGCGGCCCACGACGCACTCGGACCCGGTGTACAAGGTGGACGGCATCGTCCACTACTGCGTCGCGAACATGCCCGGGGGTGTGCCCGTCACGTCCACGAAGGCGCTGACGAACGCGACCCTGCCGTACGTCGAGGCGATCGCCGACCACGGCCTCGGGGAGGCGGTTGCGAGCGACCCCGCCCTGGGGCGTGGCGTGAACGTGCTCGACGGCAAGATCACCTATGAGGCGGTCGCAGAGGCGCACGGTCTCGACTACACGCCGCTCGCCGACGTCTTGCCGCTCGCGGCGGTCTAGAAGCTGCCCCCCTAGTTCTGCGTCGGGGTGGAGGTCTTCTTCTGCGGCGGAGTCATCCTGACGACCAGCCAGGTGATGCCGGCAGCGAGCCCCACGATCAGGGCGACGTAGGCAACGAACGCGAGGAGGCCGAGGACGGTCGCCATGGGCTACCTAGAATAGCCCGGTGCCCAGGGCGTGCGTCATCGTGCTCGATGCCGTCGGCGCCGGCGAATTGCCGGACGCCGCCCAGTACGGGGACGAGGGCTCGGACACGCTCGGTAACGTCGCGCGTGCTGTCGGCGGCCTCGATCTGCCGAGCCTGGAGGCACTGGGCCTCGGCAACGTGGAGCCGCTCGAGGGCTGTCGGCCGCAGCCCGGGGCGCCGGCCGTCGCCGGACGGCTCCTCGAGCGGTCGAAGGGCAAGGACACGACCACGGGCCACTGGGAGCACATGGGAATCGTCACCGCACAGGCTTTCCCCACCTACCCGCACGGCTTCCCGCATGACGTGATCGACCCGTTCATGCACCGCACGGCTCGAGGGGTGCTCGGCAACAAGGCCGCGTCCGGGACCGAGATCATCCAGGAGCTGGGGGAGGAGCACCAGCGGACGGGCAAGTGGATCGTCTACACGTCGGCGGACTCCGTCTTCCAGATCGCCGCGCACGAAGACACCATCCCCCTCGAGGAGCTCTACGACGGCTGCCGTGCCGCTCGCGAGATCCTCACGGGCAAGCATGCGGTCGGCCGTGTCATCGCACGGCCGTTCACCGGCGAGCCGGGCAACTACGTCCGGACGCCGAACCGGCATGACTTCTCCCTCGAGCCGCGCCGGCCGAACTATCTGACGCTGTTGCGCGAGGCGGGACAGAAGGTGTACGGCGTCGGCAAGATCGGCGACATCTTCGCCGGGCAGGACATCGACGAGTCTCACCCGACAAAGTCGAACATCGAGGGGATCCAGCAGACCGAGCGACTCCTGCGCGAGATCGACGAGGGCTTCGTCTTCGTCAACCTCGTCGAGACCGACATGCTCTGGGGGCACCGCAACGACCCCGTCAACTTCCACCGCTGCCTGCAGGACTTCGACTACCGGCTCCCGGACCTGCTCGATGCGCTCCGCCCCGGCGACCTTCTGATCATCACCTCGGACCATGGCTGCGACCCGACGACGCCCTCCACCGACCATTCCCGCGAGTACGCGCTGTTGCTCGCCTACGTCGAGGGACGGAACGCAGCCGGACAGATCCACGAAGGCGAGTTCGCGGACGTCGGTGCAACCGTCAACGCCTGGCTCGGCGGCAAGGCAGCTTCACGCGGGGTTCCCGGGCAGCCCATCGTGACGCCGTAGGCGCTCGGCGCGGCTCTACGAGAGGGCTAGGCTGGCCGCATGCCGGAGCTGCCGGAGGTCGAGACCGTGCGCAGGCAGCTCGAGCCTGCGCTCGTCGGACGGCGCTTCGAGCACGTGAGCATCCACGATCCACGTCTCGTGCGCCCGTACGAGCCGGCCGAGGTGGCGGCCGAGCTCGAAGGCGAGCGCGTCGCGGGGGTCGAGCGTCGCGGCAAGTATCTGGTTGTTCGGTTCGAGAGCGGTCGCGTTCTCCTGATTCACCTCCGGATGACGGGAAGCCTCCTGTGCGCTCCGAGCGGATCGCTGCCGGACGACCCGCATCGACGCGCAGTTGTCAAGCTAGACGACGAATCGGACGTCGCGTACCGCGACGTGCGCCGGTTTGGCACGTGGCTATTGCTCGAGCCCGAGGAGACGGAGCCCTACCTCGCCGCCCGGGTGGGCGAGGAGCCGCTCGAGACGCTCTTCACCGCGGCACGACTCGGCGAGCGTCTCGCGGACCGTCGCACCTCCCTCAAGGGCGCGCTGCTCGATCAGCGCACGCTCGCGGGGATGGGGAACATCTACGTCGACGAGGCGCTGTGGCGGGCCCGGCTCAACCCTCTGCGCCCCGCGGGCGGCCTCGACCGGAACGAGCTCCGGCGCCTGCACCGGGGGATTCGCGCGGCGCTGGAGCACGGCCTCGCCCGGCAGGGATCGACACTTCGCGACTACCGATTGCCCGACGGCAGCGGAGGATCGATGCAGGACGAGTTCCGCGTCTACGGGCGCCGCGACGAGCCGTGCGACCGCTGCGGGACGCTCATCGCCCGAACGCAGGTCGCCGGCCGGACGACGTGGTTCTGTCCCACGTGCCAGCCGCCGGATCCCGCTCAGGCAGCGAGGAGCTCGTCGAGGCGGCCTTCGCGGTCGAGGCGCCAGAGCTCCGTATAGCCGCCGATCGGCCGTCCGTCGACGAGGATCTGCGGGACGGTCCAACCGCCCGTGGCATCGAACACCGTTTGTCGGAAGGCAGGGTCGTCGTCCAGCGAGATCTCCTCATAGGGGAGGCCCCGGGAATCGAGGAGCGTCTTTGCGCGCACGCAGAAACCGCACCAGCGCGTCGTGTACATCTGGATCCTGGGCATCTCTCTTACAACGCATAAACGCCGTGAGATGTTCCTGCCCGGTGCCGTCCCTAGACTCCAGCGGGCATGGCTGGAAGGGCGTACACCACGGAGGCCGTCGTGCTCCGGTCGATCCGGCTCGGCGAGTCCGACCGGGTGCTTCACCTCTACACCGAGGCACACGGCCGGGTCGGCGCCGTCGCAAAGGGGGTGCGGAAGACGATGTCGCGCTTCGGCGCGCGGCTCGAGCCGCTTTCCCACGTGGAGCTCGTGCTCCACCGGGGGCGCAGCGAGCTCCAGACGGTGACCGCGGCGCAGCTCGTCCGTTCGCATCGGGAGGCGCGCGAGGACTACTACCGCTTCTCCGTCGGCACGATCGGCGCCGAGGCGATGCTTCGCCTGTTCAGCGAGGAGGAGGCGAACGAGCGGGCGTTCACCGCTCTGACGCGCTTCCTCGACCTCCTCGACGGCGCACCGCACGCATCCGACCGGCCTGCCCTCGACCCACTCGGGCTCGCGTTCCAGCTCAAGCTGCTCTGGCTGGCCGGCTACCTGCCGCATGTCACTGCCTGCGCCGAGTGCGGGACCGAGGGAAAACCACTCGTCGGCTACTCGCCGCGCGCCGGCGGCGCTGTCTGCGAGCGCTGCGCACCGGCGACCGAGGCGCTCGGGCTCGCCTCCGACGGGATCGCGGGGATCGAGGCACTTCTCGCGCGGCCGCTGGCCGACTCCTCGGGTCTCGGTCTCTCGGGGCGGGCACAGCGCGATGCCCTGCGCGTGATCACCGCCTCGTACGAGTACCACGGCGGCTTCCGGCTGCGGACTCTGAGCGCCTGAGGCGCTGCGCTCAACCCGCGTAGTCGAAGGCTTCGAAGTGCAGCGTGCCCTGCTGGCACACGCTGGTGGGGGGCTTGATCGGCGCCTCCGTGACGCCGCCGCTACCCGGGGTCTTCAGTTCGAACGTCTGTGCCTGAGGTTGGCAGGCGCCCGACTGCGAGTCTCCCTCGCTCGCGACGTCGGGAGAGAACCGCGCCCGCGCCGTGGCGGAAGCGCCGGGTGGAAGAACGATTTGCTTCCCGTGGGTTCCCGAAGCCCCGATCTGCGTGGGTAGTTCCGTTCCATTCGCAGCGAGCAGCGTCCCGCTGGGGACGCCGCGGACCCAGCATGGGCTGTCGGAGCTGTTCTTGACGTTGAGCGCGTAAGCGATCTGGCCCGCCCCGGCGCTATTGGGGATCAGGGTGAAGGTGGCGGCGAGCTGTGTCCCGGTGCACGGCTTCGCCGAGGTGACGGATCCGGTGGTGGTCACGGTCCGGGTGATCGTGACCGTGTGGGCATGCCCGACGGTCACGGTCTTCGTGCCGCCGCCGAGACAGCCGGCCGTCGTCAGTCCGACGGCGGCGACGACCAGTCCTGCTCCAGCGCGTCGTCCAGCCACGTGCGGACGCCGCCGATCGGGATCCGCTCCTGCGCGAGCGAGTCCCGGTCCCGCACGGTGACGGTCTCGTCCTCGAGTGTCTGTTCGTCGACGGTGAAGGCCCACGGCGTCCCTATTTCGTCCTGGCGACGGTAACGCCTGCCGATCTGGCCGCTCTCGTCGTGCTCGACGACGTGATGCCGACGCAGCTCCTCGTACAGCGCGCGAGCCCGGCCCGCCATGCCCTCGTCGCGCGGGATGAGCGGAAGGATGGCCGCCTTCACGGGCGCGACCTTGGGGTGCAGCCGGAGGACGACGCGCTGGCGGTCGCCGACGACCTCCTCGTGGTAGGCGTCGCAGAGGAGCGCGACGAAGATCCGCTCGATGCTCACGGCCGGCTCGATCACGTGCGGCGTGTAGCGGTTGCCGTCCGGGTCGATCCACTCGAGCTTCGTGCCCGAGTGCTGCGTGTGCTGCGTGAGGTCGAACTCGCCGCGGTTCGCGACGCCTTCGAGTTCCTGCCAGCCGATGGGATAGAGGTACTCGATGTCGCTCGTCGCGGTCGAATAGTGCGAGCGCTCCGTCTCGTCGTGTTCGCGGACGCGGAGGTTGCTCTCCCGGAGGCCGAGCCCTCGGTGCCAGGAGAGCCGCTGCTCGAGCCAGTATTCGAACCACCTAGTCGCGTCGGCGGGCGGGACGAAGAACTCCATCTCCATCTGCTCGAACTCGCGGACGCGGAAGAGGAAGTTGCCCGGCGTGATCTCGTTACGGAAGGACTTGCCGACCTGGGCGATCCCGAACGGCGGCTTGCGGCGTGCGAGCTGCGCGACGTTCTTGAAGTTGATGAAGATGCCCTGGGCCGTTTCCGGGCGGAGGTACGCGGCCGAGCTTTCGTCCTGGAGAGCGCCGACGTGAGTTTCGAACATCAGGTTGAACTGGCGCGGCTCGGTGAGGTCGCAGTCGGGCGTCTCGCCCGGACGCTTGCTCGGCTTGCGGCCGCAGCTCGCATCTTCGAGCTTGTCCGCGCGGAAACGGAGCTTGCACGTGCGGCAGTCGACGAGCGGGTCGGTGAACCCGGCGACGTGGCCTGACGCCTCCCAGACACTGGGATTGAGGATGATCGCGGAGTCGAGGGCGACGATGTCGTCGCGCTCCTGCACCATCGCCCGCAGCCAGAGCGAGCGGATGTTGTTCTTCGTGAGGACGCCGTAGTGGCCGTAGTCGTACGTCGAGCCGAGGCCGCCGTAGATCTCGGAGGAGGGGAAGACGAAGCCGCGGCGGCGGCAGAGGGAGACGATCATGTCCATCGTCACCGGTTGAGCCGTCTCCGCCATGGGCGGAGGTTACCCGGGCGATTCGCACCGACTCGATACGAAGTCTCCACGCCGTCGCCGCAGGCGCCGGCGTAATCTGACGTCCCCGGGTGGGTGGGGGCTCGGGATGGGACCAGGCAGCACGGCATGAGGCCGA
>DATEPQ010000114.1:0-2636 GCA_035273125.1 Gaiellaceae bacterium | reverse complement strand
GACTCGGTTCGAGAGCAGGCCCGTGTAGAGCTTCGCCTGCGCGGCCGCCAGCGCGAACGGCTTCCCCTCGTCCTTGAGCCACGCGGCGCGGTAGACGAGCTGCCGCCCGGCGTCGATCTCCGTCGCCATGTCGGCGAGCTGGAACTGGATCGCTTGGAAGCTCGCGATCGGCCGTCCGAACTGCTGCCGCTCCTTCGCGTAGGCGGCGGCGAGGTCGTACGCGCCCTGCGCGAGGCCGACGCCCATCGAGGCGACCGAGATGCGGCCGCCGTCGAGGATCTCCATGAACTGCCGGAAGCCGCGGCCGCGCTCGCCGAGCAGGTTCCGGTCCGGCACTGCGCACGACCGGAAGGAGAGCTCGCGCGTGTCCGACGCGTGCCAGCCGAGCTTGTGCATCGGCCCGGAGATCTCGTAGCCGTCGGTCCCGTTCGGGACGATGAGGTTGGAGATCTCCTCCTCGCCCGTGCGGGCGGTGATCGTGACGCAGGCGCTGATGTCGGTGCCCGCGTTCGTGATGAAGATCTTCGAGCCGTCGATCACCCATTCGCCGTCGCGCAGCTCGGCCTTCGTCCGCGTCGCGCCGGCGTCGGACCCGGCGTCGGGCTCGGTCAGCCCGAACGCGGCGAGACCCTGGCCCGAGGCGAGCCGCGGCAGCCATTCCCGCTTCTGCTCCTCGTTGCCGAAGAGAAGGATCGGCATCGTCCCGAGCGAGGTGTGCGCGGCGACGGTGATCGCCACGGAGGAGTCGATCCGCGTCAGCTCCTCGATCGCGATCGCGTACGAGACCGTGTCGCCGCCGGCGCCTCCGTACTCCTCGGGGACGGGGAGGCCCATCAGCCCGAGCTCGCCGAGCTCGCGAACGAGGTCGTACGGGAACCGCGACTCGCGATCGAGCTCCTCCGCGACCGGAGCGACCTTGGTCTCCGCGAAGTCGCGGACCGTGCGCCGGATCAGCTCCTGCTCGTCGCTGAGTTCGAAGTTCAAGCGACGAGCCTGCCGAGCTCGGCGATCAGTCGGACGCCGTAGCCGGTGCCGCCGGGCACCCGCAGGTAGTCGCCGCGGCTGCGCTCGAGGAACGCCGGGCCGGCCATGTCCACGTGGCACCAAGGCCCCTCGCCGGCGAACTCGTGCAGGAACTCGGCGGCGAGCGCCGGGGAGCCCTGTCGCAGCGTCGAGCCGTTCTTCATGTCCGCGAACGTCGAGTCGATGTAGCGCCGGTAGCGGGGATGGAGCGGGAGCGGCCAGACGAGGTCGCCGCTGCGCCGCCCGGCCTCGACGACGACGTCGCGCCACTGCTCGTCGTTCGCGAACGCGCCGGCGTAGAGGTCGCCGAGCGCGAGCTCCATCGCCCCCGTGAGCGTGGCGAGGTCGAGCACGTGGGTCGCTCCTTCGCGGCGGACGTACCAGAGTGCGTCGGCGAGCACGAGCCGTCCCTCGGCGTCGGTGTTGATGACCTCGATCGTCTTGCCGTTCGCGGCCCGGAGGATGTCACCGGGGCGGAACGCGTCACCACCGGGCAGGTTCTCGGCGGCGGCGAGGGCCGCGATCGCCCGCACCGGGGAGCCGAGCGCGGCGAGTGCGCCGATCCCGTGCAGCGTCCCGGCTCCGCCGGACATGTCGCCCTTCATGTCCTGCATTCCGGTGGACGGCTTGATCGAGATGCCGCCGGCGTCGAAGGTGACCGACTTGCCGACCAAGCCCAGCCGGATGTCGTCGCGGGCACCGGGCGGGTCGTAGCGCAGCACGATCAGGCGCGGCTCGTTCCGGCTGCCGCGGCCGACGGCGGTCAACGCGCCCATCCCGAGGTCGTCGAGCTCCTTGGTGGCGAGCACCTCGCACTTCAGGTGCTCGTGCTCTCGCGCCAGTTCCTGCGCCTTCTCGCCGAGCGTGTGGGGCGTGAGCTCGTTCGGGGGCATGTTCGAGAGGTCGCGAGCGCGGTTCGCCCGCTCGGCGACGATCGCGGCCCGCTCGACGGCAGCCCGGATCTCCGCATCGTCGCCGTGGCCGACGACGATCCGCTCCGGCGCGCGCGCCTCGTCCCTCGACTTCCACCGGCCGGGCGAGTAGGCGCCGAGGATCGTCCCCTCGACGAGCGCCGCGGCCTGCGCGGGTAGCGGAACCGGCAGCGAGTCGTCGAGCAGCCAGACGAGGGTGCCGCCCACGCGAGCGAGCGCCTGGGCGGTCGTCGCCCCGGCGGTGCGGAGCGCGTCGGCGTCCACGTCCTCGCGCTTGCCGACTCCGGCCGCGACGAGGCGCGGCGCCTCGAGCTCGCCGTTCAGATGGAGCAGAACGGTGTCGCCGCGCTCACCGCGCAGCTCGCCGCTCTCCAGGAGCTTCGCCAGGCGTCCGCCGAGCTTTTCGTCGACAACTCTTGCGCCGTCGCCGTCGAGCGGCTGCGCCACCGGAAGAGCGACTGCGTCCGCGTCCGCCTGTCCCGGAAGCGCGATCTCGACCTTCGTCACGGGGCGCGATGGTATCGCTGCGGCTCATCCTCCGGGGCATAGACTCGCGCTCGACACCGAGAAGGAGCGATAGATGCCAGGCACCGTGCAGGAGTTCTTCGAGACGCTTCCCTCCCGCGCCGACACGTCGAAGACGGCAGGCATGAACAACTCGTACGGCTTCGACATCGAGGG
>DATEPQ010000113.1:0-2216 GCA_035273125.1 Gaiellaceae bacterium | reverse complement strand
CATGAGGTACACACGCTCTCGGTCGGCAAGGCGCTGACCGGCGAGAACGCCTTCCGGTCGTAACTACGAGAGCCCGGGGCCGGTGGGCGCCGGGAGCGGGCTCTGCGGCAGGCCCTCGCGAGGCTCGCCCTCGTTGTACTCGTGCGGCGCGACGTCGTTCGGGCCGTCCGGGTAGAAGATGCTCGCGAGTCGCTGGATGTGCAGCCGCCCCGGGCCGAGCTCGTACTGGCCGCCGCCGTACATCGAGATGCCCCGCTCCTCGCAGGCCTCGATCGTGTCCAGCAGCTCCCGCACCGTCCCGAAGCGGGACGGCTTGATGTTGAGCCAGCGCGGCTCGAGCGGCAGGTCGTCGAGATCGTCGAGCGAGTGCACCGGAGCGTCGAAGCTCAGCCGGTCCTCGGCGCCGGCGAGCGTCTCGCGGAGACCGTCCTCGAGCCAGGCGTCCTCGATGATCGCCTCGGGCAGCTCCTCGGCCACCGCGCGGTACAGCTCGGGATCGGGCGCGAGGTCCACGCTCGTGCCGCGGTAGTACGCCTTGAGGTCGACGACGCGCACGCGGCCGAGCTCGCGCAAGCCGCGCAACAGCCCGCGGTCCCAGTCCCTCTCCGCGTCGAGCTTGAACTCGAGCTCGGGCGCGAACTCGAGCCAGCGCTCGGGCGCCGCGCGCGTGGAGACGACGAAGCGGACCGGTCGCTCCTGCCGGCCGAGTGCCTCGCCGAGGCCGGTCTCGGACTGCCGCAGCGCCAGGTCGAGGGCGGCGCTCTCGAAGGCCCAGCGACGGTAGCCCTCGCTCAGCTCCTCGAACTCGTCGAGCCGGTACGAGAAGTCCTCGAGGCTCCAGGTGCCCGCCAGCATCAGCCCGTCCGGCACGTCGTCGTGCAGCTCCGGTTCGTACGTGACGTCCTCGCCCTGCCCGTTCGCGTCCTCGCCCGCGAAGACGACGGTCGTGGTGACGCGGGTCCAGCCCGAGGGCGTCACCGATTCGCGACGCTCGAGCTCGTAGTGGTCGACCTTCAGCTCGAGACCGGAGACGGAGTCCCAGAGAGACATACTGCGAGCATATGAGGCGGAGCCTCGTCGCCACCGTTCTAATCGCACTCGCGCTCGCGGTCCCCGCAGCTGCAGGCCTGCCGAAGGCGGGGGTCCTCGTCCCCGGCCGCTCGCTCGGCGGCGTCCGGCTCGGCGAGTCGCCGCGAGCCATCCGCGCCGCGCTCGGCACGTTCTACGGGACCTGCCGCGACTGCCGCCGCCGGACGTGGTACTTCACGTACGGGTCGTTCGACCGGCACGGTCTCGCGGTCGAGCTCGAGCAGGGCCGAGTCGCCGGCACCTACACGCTCTGGAGCCCGGCGGGCTGGCACGGGCCGCACCAGCTCGGGTTCGGCACCTCGACCCTCGCGGTGCACCGGCTCACCCGCGCGTCGCGGACGATCAGGTGCGGCGACTACGACGCCCTCGTGCGCGACTCCGGCCGCGTGCGCACGGCGTACTACCTCTTCAAGGGCCGGCTGTGGGGATTTGGCCTCTTCGAGCGCGGCACCTCTCCCTGCCGATGAGCCTCGAGCTCGCAGACGTCGAGCGCGCGGCGGAGCGGCTCGCCGGTGTCGCTCACCGCACGCCGGTCCTCACCTCACGGACGCTGGACGAGCGCACCGGCGCGCGCGTCCACGTGAAGGCGGAGAGCTTCCAGCGCGGCGGCGCGTTCAAGTTCCGCGGCGCCTACAACAAGATCTCCTCCCTCGACGAGGACGCGCTGCGGCGCGGCGTCCTCGCGTACTCGTCGGGCAACCACGCCCAGGCAGTCGCGATCGCCGCGGCGCTCCTCGGCTCGCGCGCCACGATCGTCATGCCCCAGGACGCGCCGCCCGCGAAGCTCGACGCGACCCGCGGCTACGGCGCCGAGGTCGTGCCGTACGACCGCTGGACGGAGAGCCGCGAGGAGATCGGGGCCCGGCTCGCGGCAGAGCGCGGCCTCGAGCTCGTAAGGCCCTACGACGATCCGCTCGTCATGGCGGGCCAGGGAACCGTCGCACTCGAGCTGCTCGAGGACGAGCCCGAGCTCGACGTGCTGCTCGTCCCGATGAGCGGCGGCGGACTCATGGCGGGCTGCGCGACCGTCGCGAAAGCCCGGCGGCCCGGGATCCGGCTGGTGGGAGTCGAGCCGGCGGCCGGCGACGACACGCGCCGCTCGCTCGCGGCCGGCGAGCGCGTCCGCA
>DATEPQ010000112.1:0-4636 GCA_035273125.1 Gaiellaceae bacterium | reverse complement strand
GGCAGCGTCTCACGCGGCTGCGCCGCCCAACGGGGCCGCGGCCGCTCTCGCCGCGCGACCACTGCATGGAAGCGTCGTCCTCCGCGCCCGGCCTGACGGCCCCCGTCTCGTCCGGGTCGGACCGCTCGGCCCACTCGGCGGCCCGCTCGTGTTCGGCGTCGTGGGTGTCCGCGGCCGCTGGCTCGAGGTCACCGCGGAGGCGCTCCCCAACGGCCGTCACGGCTGGGTCGAGTTCGGCCGCGACGTCTCGGTGCAGCCGGTCGACTGGACGCTGCGCGCCTCGCTCTCCCGCCGGGAGCTCGAGGTGATGGCGCACGGGCAGGTCGTCCGCACGATTTCGGTCGGGATCGGCGCCCCCGGCTCTCCGACGCCGACCGGACACTTCGCAATCGGAGAAGGTCTCGGGCCCGTTCGGTCCCGCGTACGGCTGCTGCATCCTCGCGCTCACCGCGCGCCAGCCGCACCTCCCACCCGGCTGGAACACGCACATCAGGTACTACGTCGCGATCCACGCCGGCTCGGGCCAGGGCGCGGCGGTCTCGGCCGGTTGCCTGCACGCGACGGAGGCAGATGTGCGCTACCTGATGCGCACCGTCCCGCTGGGGACGCCGATCGAGATCTCTCCCTGATCGTGTGCGATGATCGGCGTCCCATGAGCGCCGCAATCGAGCTGCACGAGCACCCCGAAGAGGAGGACCTGCCGGCCTGGAGCCTGCCCGCGGAGGCGGTCGACCGCATACGCGTGCCGGTGACGCTGCCCGACCAGGTGACGCGAGAGTGGGCGTGGGGCGGCTCGACCGGGGCCGGCGTCCGGGTCTGCATCCTCGACAGCGGCATCGAGCTCGACCACCCGCTCGTCGGACGCGTCGACCACTCCGTCGCCGTCCTGCGCGACGAGGAGGGCGAGCTGCACGTCGTCGAGGACGACGAGGGCGACCTCTGCGGGCACGGCACGGCGTGCGCCGGGGTCGTGCGCTCGCTCGCGCCCGACTGCGAGCTGACGAGCGTCCGCGTGCTGGGCGCCGGCTACAAGGGCGGCGGCGAGACCATGTTGCGCGGGCTGGCCTGGGCGATCGAGCAGGAGTTCCCGGTCGTGAACATGAGCCTCTCGACCACCCGGACGAAGTACGTGGAACGGCTCCACGAGCTCGCGGACCGGGCGTACTTCAAGCGCGTCCTCCTGGTCGCCTCGGCCCACAACATGCCCGTCGAGAGCTTCCCCTGGCGCTTTGCGAGCGTCATCTCCGTCGGCAGCCACGAGGAGACCGACGGGCTGACCTTCTACTACAACCCCACACCGCCGGTCGAGTTCTTCGGTCGCGGCCTCGACCTCGACGTCGCCTGGCTCGGCGGCGGGACGCTCCGCTGCACCGGCAACAGCTTCGCCACGCCGCACATCGCGGGCATCTGTGCGCTCATCCTCGGCAAGCATCCGGACCTGACGCCCTTCCAGCTCAAGAGCGTTCTCTACCAGACGGCCTCCAACGCGAAGGGAGCAGCATGAGAGTTCCTGTGTCGGCCTCGAGAGACATGCGCGTTCCTCGGGCGGCGTCAGGCGGCGGCGGAGCCGGGTTCCGCCCGGCGGGAGCCGTCGCCGGCGAGGAGCACGCATGAGCGATCTCGAAGCGGCTGTCGCTGCCGGTGTTCTCGGAGCGGACGAGGCGCATCGTGCGCTCCTGCAGGCGACCGTGGAGGTGGCCCGGGCGATCTTCGGCGCCAAGGCGGCGTCCGTGTTCCTGCTCGACGAGGAAGCGGAGGAGCTCGTGTTCGAGGCGGTGGCCGGTGAGGGGGAGGGCGAGCTGATCGGCATGCGGTTCCCGGCGGACACGGGCATCGCCGGCTGGGTGCTCACGACACACCAGCCGCTGATCGTCGACGACCTGAGTGCCGACACGCGCTGGTCGCGGACGGCCGCGGAGTCGACCGGCTACGTGCCGAAGAGCATGATGGCCGTGCCGCTGCTCGTCGAGGAGCGCGCGCTCGGAGTGCTCAACGTGCTCGACCGGCCCGAGGAGTCGAGGGTGCGGCTCTCGGAGGTCGATCTGCTCGGTCTGTTCGCCAATCAGGCCGCGATCGCGCTCGACCTGCTCCAGCGGGCACGTCGCGCGCGCGAGGCGCTGGCCGGCGAGGGCAGGCTCGCTCCCCTCGCGCGGGTTGCCGGACGCCTCGAGGAGGACGAGCGCGACGCCGCGCTCGAGCTGCTCCGGGCGCTCGACCGCCTGCTCGCCGAGAATTCCTAGCCGGCCAGCGCGCCCGCGGGCAGGCGGGTCGTCACGATGTTCTCAGTGGCGGCGAGCGTCGAGGCATGGCCCGTTACCGCGGTCAGGAACTCGTCCCGCTCCAGCGCGAAGAGGTGGAGCTGCTCGAGCGCACGCACGGTCGCGGTTCGAGGGACGTCGCGCAGCAGGGCGATCTCACCGAAGAAGTCGCCGGGGCCGAGCTCCCGGGTCGTTCCGTCGTCGCGCTCCACGGCGGCCCTGCCACCGGCGATTGCGTAGAAGTGGTTGCCCGACTCGCCACGCGAGACGACGACCTGGTCGGGCGCGGCAGCGATGGACGTGGCCCCGGAGGCAAGCCGCTCGAGCACCGGCTCGGGCAGGTCCGCGAAGATCGCGATGCGCCGCAGCAGCTCGAGCGGCTCCACCGCGATTACCGCTTCGTCGTCGATCCGGCGCAGGCTCGGCCAGAGCGGAACGAGCAGGACGGGAACGGACAATCCGGTCGCGATCAACGCGCCTCGCGCTCCGAGCCAGTCGACGACGGCAGGGGCCGCGATGGAGCCGATCGCCATACCGCCCAGGGCCAGGGTTCCGAGAAAGCCGAAGACACGGCCCATCACCTCGTTGTCGGTCGAGCGCTGGATCAGCGTCACGCTGTTGACCTGGAAGAAGATCGCGCCGACCCCGATCGCGCCGACGAGGATGAGCGCGGGGGCGAGCGAGGAGAACGCCGCGGCGACCGCGAGGGGCGCTGTCGAGAGCACGAGACCGATCGCAAACCCTCCTGCGAGGCGCCGGCGCGCCGCGTAGGCGGCGACCACGACGGCACCGGCGATGCTGCCGATGCCCATCGCGGTGTTCAGCCAGCCGAGGCCGGCGTTGCCGCTGTGCAGCAGCCGCAGCGCGAGGACGACGAGTAGCACCTCGAGCGCCCCGTCGACGATCGCCTGGGCTCCGCTCAGCCCGATCACGACGCGCAGCGCGGGCCGGTGCAGCACGGCCGTGAAGCCGGCGGTCAGCTCGGCCAGGATGTGCGGCGGCTCCGCCGGCCGCTCCGGCGCCGGGTCGCGCGGCACCCACAGGACGAACACCGCCGACCAGACGGTCAGCCCGGCGGTGAGTGCAAAGACCGCGGAGGGGCCGCTGAGCGCGAGCAGGACCCCGCCGAGGGCCGGGCCGGCGAACATCCCGACGCTCGAGATCGTGTTGCCGACCACGTTGGCCGCGGTGAGCTCGTCGGGCGAGTTCACGAGCGAGGGCATCAGCGCGGCCTGCGCGGGTGCCCACGAGACGGCGACGACGGTCGAGGTGACCGCGATCACGTAGACCGCGTAGGCGTTCCCCCCGGTGCTCGCGACGACGGTCATCCCGATCATCAGCGCGCTGCGCGCGATGTCCGACGTGAGCATCACCCGCCGCCGAGACCAGCGATCGACGAGGAGGCCGATCCAGGGACTCGCGAGCGCGGCGAGCACGAAGCGGGCGAAGAAGAGCAACCCGACCGCGCGCGCCCCGCCGGCGTGGTACGCGTACACCGGGAGCGCTACGCCGTACGCCCAGATCCCGAGCGTCGACCCGGCTCCCGCGATCTGAACGTTGCGGACGTCGCGGTTGACGAAGACCCGCCGGAATGCCTGCAGCGATGCCGCGAATCCGCCCACCGGGGCAGGATCGCAGGCCCGGTTGCGAATTTGAAGGGCTGATGGGAAGATTCGTGGGCCCAGTCACGTCTAGGGGTATGAACGCGCCACAAGAGGCGCAACGGGCTTCTAAAAGGAGGAGCAATGTCGGAGGAACTGCGCGGATCCCATTACGGCGCGAACGACGAGCCGGGCGACGAGGTCGAGGCTCACGGATCGCATTACGGCCTGAACGACGAGTCGGGCGACGAGGTCGAGGGCCACGGCAACCGCGCCGGCCTGACCGACGAGCCGAGCGACGAGGTCGAGGGTCACGGCAATCGCGCCGGCCTCACGGACGAGGGCGACGACGAGGTCGAGGGTCACGTCAGCCGGGCCGGCTGAGGCCAAGCGGCACCAACTTTGCAGGGCCCGGCTCACGCCGGGCCCTTTGCTTTGTCGGGCGGGGCGCGGACGGCGGAAGATTGCGGCCGCGCCGCGCGTCTAGAAGTGAAAGCGCCTGACCCGCACGGGGCCACAGGAACAGGAGGAGCGAGATGTCGGACGAGCAGCGGAAGGACGAGGAGACCGAGGTCGAGGCCCACGGCAACCGGGCCGGCCTGACCGACGAGCCGGCCGAGGACATCGAGGACGACGTCGAGGCTCACCGGTTCCCGAACGCACGGCTGGATTCCCCCACCAGCAGCTAGCAGTTGACCTGACCCGTCAATGCGAGGAGGCCCGGCTTCAGCCGGGCTTTCTTGCGGTCCCGGCCGCTCTACAGCGACCTGGCGGCCG
>DATEPQ010000111.1:0-5395 GCA_035273125.1 Gaiellaceae bacterium | reverse complement strand
CGCTCGAACCTCCTCATGATGGGGATTGCGCCGCTGCAGTTCATGCCGGGCGAGAACGCCGAGTCGCTCGGACTGACCGGGCGGGAGGAGTTCTCGATCTCGGGCCTCGCGGGCGGCGAGGCCGACGAGGTGACGGTGCGGGCCGACGACAAGGAGTTCCGAACGCGCCTGCGCCTCGACACGCCGCGCGAGCGCGAGTACTTCCGGCACGGCGGCATCCTCCAGTACGTGCTGCGGCGGCTGCTCGGCGGCTAGGACTCGAGCGCGCCGGGGTCGCCGGGAGGCTCTTCCCCGCGGCGTAGGCGGGCAAGGCGCGCTTCCGCTTCCGCCTCGCGGCGGTCGAGCACCACCACCTCGCTCGCCTGCAGCTCCTTGCAGATCCACCAGGTCACGAAGGCGAAGACCACCGGCAGCACCCAGACGATCACGCGGTAGACCCAGATCTGGGACACGTAGCCGATCCCGAAGGTGACGTTGACCCGGTCTGCGGACCCCGCCATGAACACGAGGAAGACCCAGCTGACAATGCCGACACCGATCGCCGTGCGCACAGGCGCGTCACGCGGCCGCTCGAGAAGGTTGAGGAAAGCGTGGTCGCCGGTGAAGCGCCGCTCGAGCCACGGCCAGAAGTAGAGGAACCCGAACACGACGAGCGGGAACGCGGCTCCGCCCCAAAACGGGTTCGGCACGACCGTGTAGCTGCCTACCGTGAAGTCCCAGCTCGGCACGAGCCGCAGGGCGCCGATCAGCCACCCCAGGTACCAGTCCGGCTGCGCTCCGTTCGTCGACGAGTACGTGTGGTACGGCCCCCAGAGCCAGATCGGGTTGATCTGCACGAGCCCGCCGAGCAGGAAGAGGAAGCCGGCCGTACCGACCATCAACCCCAGCGACCGCGGCGCCTGGCCGGGGAACGCGGGCACGCCGACGATCGTGCGCTCCGTCTGGGCCTTCGTGCGTCGGAACTGCGTGTGATGCCGCAGCGCCACGAGCAGCAGGTGGGCTCCGAGCAACAGGCCGATCAGGATCGGGAAGATCAGGACGTGGGCGATGTACATCCGCGGCCAGAGCTTCGGGCTGCCGGGGAACATCCCGTCGAACAGCCAGTTCATCAGGTTCTCGCCGACGAACGGGATCGAGAGCCCGACCGAGTACCCGATCACGAGACCCATCCCCGACATCAGGTCGTCCACGAGCGAATAGCCCAGGTACGCCTCGAGCAGCGACAGCATGAGCATCGTGACGCCCAGCCAGTACGTCAACTCGCGCGGCTTCCGGTAGGCGCCGGTGAAGAAGATCCGGAAGAGGTGGAGGACGATCGCCGCGATGAAGACGTTCGCGGCCCAGTGGTGCGTCTGCCGGAGCAGCAGCCCGGCCCGGGTCGCGAGCGAGAGGTGGACGACCGACGCGTACGCCTCGCTCACCTTCTGGCCGTAGAGCGGCGGATAGTAGGTCCCGTGGAAGACGACCTCCTTCGTAGAGTCCACGAAGAAGAAGGTCAGGTAGATCCCGGTCGCGACGAGGACGATGAACGCGTAGAGCGCGACCTCGCCGAGCAGGAACGACCAGTGGTCCGGGAAGAGGTAGCGAAGCGTCTTGCGCAGGAGTGGCGCGCTCGCGCTCCGCTGGTCGAGCCAGCGGACGGCGCGACGGGTCATGGGCGCTCCGCGGCTGCTCACGGCTGTGCCTTCCACATGCGTACGCCCCACCACGACGGCCCGACCGGCCCGTCGAAGTTCCCCTTCGCCCGGAGGTAGCCGCTCGAGTCGACGTAGAGCGGCAAGAGCGGCAGGTCGCGGCCCGCCGGCCCGAAGGTGACCGTTCCGCCGGCCGCCGGGTCGAACGTCGAGTAGTGGCACGGGCAGACGAGCGCGGGCCTCGGCTCGTCCGGCTGGAACAGCGGGGCGCGGTAGAGCGTGATCGCGCACCCCGCATGGGTGCAGATGCGCGAGTAGGCAAGGATCCCGTCCGCGTCGTAGCCCTCGAGGTGCGAGGGCAGGTGGAGCTGGTCGGGATCGAGACGGATCACGACGAGCGAGGCCGCCATCTGGTCCTTCTCCTCGTCGTTCGTCCCCTCCGGGAACGCGAGGTAGAAGTCGTTCTTCTCGATGTCCGCCGCCTTGTACGGGCGGCCGTTCTCGTCGACGAGCCGCCGCCCGCGCCGCCACGGCGTGCGGAGGAAGCTGCCGACGTGGAAGAGCGGCCCGAACGAGACGGCGGGAGTGAGGATCGCGAGGCCGAGCGTCCCGCCGGCGCCGAGCAGGCCGAGCTTGAACAGCCGGCTGCGGGTGAAGCGCGTGCCGCTCTCGTCCACAAGCTCGGCGATCACCTGCTGCTCGCCGGGATGCTCGTGCGGCGGGTACTCCTCCGCGAGCTCCTCCTCCGGCACGAGCTTCAGGCCGACGACGATCAGAGCGGCCGCGAAAAAGAGGAAGGCGAGGCCGAGCGCCGCGCCGAGGAGTTGAGTCTCGTTGGGCAGCGAGTCGCCGAAGGCGTAGATCAGGACGAAGCCGAGCGCGGCGAGCGAGGAGAGGCCGAGCAGTGCGAGCACGACGAGCTCCGCTACAGGGTTCGGCGGCAACGCCGGGACGAGCCGCGTCTCCTCCGGCTTCGGCCGGCGCCGGCGGCGGCCGACCAGGAGGACGAGGGCGGAGACGATCGCGTTACGCGCCCGGCTCACGCTTGAACCTCCTCCCCAGCAGCAGGCAGAGCACGAGCAGCGCCGGAATCGCGAGGAACCCCGTCACGAGCCCCTCCGGCACGGGCCCGATGTAGCCGAGCCCCCAGCCCCCCGGACGCGACGGGTTCTTCGTGTACTCCACGTAGCGGACGATCGAGTCGAGCTGCCGGTCGCTGATCGAGCTCTTGGAGAACTTCGGCATGACGAACGGCCCGATGCGCACCGCCTCCGCGACCTGGCGCGGGGTCGCTTGCATGAGGTCCGGCGGCAGCGCGCCGGTCACGTAGCCGCCCTGGGCCATGACCTGGTGGCAACCCGCGCAGTGCTCGGCGAAGAGCGCCTGCCCCTGCGAGATGCTGCCGAGCCCCGGCCTCGGAGTCGGGATCGGCGGCCCGCCGAAGCTCGCGACGTAGGCGACGAGAGCGTCGATCTCGTGGTTGGTCAGGAAGACCCGCTCGCGCCGGGGCTGCAGGCCGATCCGCCGCAGCGGCATGTACCCGGTGCGGAGGTAGAAGTCGGCCGCGAGCGCGCCCACGCCGCGCAGCGACGGGCCGATCCCGCCCTGCTGCTGTTGCTCCCGGCCGGGCCCGAACCCCGTCGCCGACCCGGGCTCCTTGTAGCGCCCGGCCGCGTTGCCGCCGTGGCACCCGAGGCAGTACTGCCCGTAGAGGTGGTAACCGAAGGCGGCAAGCGGGTCCTTCGGCGGGCCCGAGTCGGCCCGGGCCGGGCCCGCGGCGAGGAGCCCGGCCCCGACCAGGGCGGCGAGGATCAGGACTGCACGCATAGCGAGTTGGCCACCGAGCCGAGGCCGTCGAGGAGGATCACGGTGAGGAAGAGGACGTTGGCGACCATCGCGGTCACGGCGAAGAAGTGGAGGCGGGTGTACGGGACGAGGCCGTTCCAGCGGCCCTCGCCCGCCGGACCGTCGCCGTAGTTCGCCTCCCGCGTCGCGAGGAAGACGGTCACGGCCGCGGCCTCGGAGAGAAGGACGAGCAGGACGCCGGCGGCGAGGATCGCGAGCTGCCACGTGTCGTAGCCGATTCCCCAGCTCGCACCGACCTTGCAGCGCGCCTCTCCCACGCCGTAACCGACGATGTGCTGGCCGGTCCACGCGAGCGGCGCGACGACGACGCCGATCCACTGCACGAACGCGAGCTGCCTGAGGCTGAACCGGCCGACGCGCTCGCGCTGGGACGGCGCGAGCAGCGTCTCACGGCGGGCGGGGACGATGTCGCGGGCCTGGCTCATATCGTCGCGGTGAGGAGGACGCCCATCACGATCAGCGTGAGGAGGTTGACGGCGTGCCAGTACCACGCGACGGCCTGGGTGGCGTTCAGCCGGTACATCGTCAGGCCGCGCGCGAGCTTCCAGATCAGCCAGGCGACGAGCAAGAGGCCGATCGCGACGTGCGCGTGGTCGGCGCCGAGCAGCACGTAGTAGATCGAGCTGTAGGCGTTGTCCTGCGGCGTCGAGACATGCAGCTGATCGACGTAGTCGTTGATCGCCCACGCGAGGTAGCCGATCTGCACGGCGAGGGCCCAGAGGAGGAGCGCGCGGGCGGACCAGAGCCGGCCGCGCCGCGCGGCGCTCGCTGCGAGCTGCATCGGCAGGCTCGTCGTGGCCAGGATCCCGACCATGATCAGCGGCACCACGACGCGCGGCTCGGGCGTCCCGGGCGGCGGCCAGTGGACGTTCTCGAAGCGGAGGTAGTAGTAGGTGCCGATGAAGGTGCCGAAGAGCGTGACCTCGCTCGCGATGAGCATCGCCATCCCCCAGAACGCGACGCTCGGCCCACGGCGGAGCCCCGCGACGACCGCCGCCTCGCGCGCGTTGCGAGCGTCGGTCGTGCGCGGGACGAGCCGCTCCGGAACCCCGCCTGCCACGTGATCCGCCACGTCAGGCCTCGCTCTCCTGCGGCTCCTCGCCGTGCCAGCCGAGGAGGACGAGCACGATCCCGCCCAGCGCGAAGCAGAAGCCCATCCAGAGGTGGAGGAGCAGGAGCACGAAGCAGATCGCCATCGCGAGGGCGAGCAGGATGGGCCAGGGCGAGTCGTGGGGCATCTCGACGATCTCCGCCCACCAGCCGTCGATGGGTGAGCTCACGGGTTGCTCGTGCCCCTGCTCGAGCACCATGACTCCCTCGGCGAGCTTGCGCCGGTCTTCTTCCCGGTCCTCGTAGTCCCAGTTCGGGTACGCGCTCGAGACCTTCGGGAGGACGGCGAAGTTGTACTCGGGCGGCGGCGAGGAGATCGTCCACTCGAGCGTCGCGCCGTGCCAGGGATCCGGACCGGCGACCGCGCCCCGGAAGTAGCTGACGACGAGGTTGACGATCAGCACGATGATCCCGACCGTCGTGATGTACGAGCCGATCGTCTCGAGCAGGTTGTCCGTCCCCCAACCGAGCCCGCCCGGGTACGTGTAGTTGCGCCGCGGCATCCCCTCGAGCCCGACGATGTGCATCGGGAAGAAGAGGAGGTTCGTCCCGACGAAGATGATCCAGAAGCTGATCTGGCCGGGCAGCTCGTAGTAGAGCTTCCCCGTCACCTTCGGGAACCAGAAGTACATGCCGCCGAAGATCGGGAAGACGGCGGCCCCGAAGATGATGTAGTGGAAGTGCGCGATGACGAAGTAGGTGTCCGTCACCTGCTGGTCGAACGGCACCGCGAGGAACATGATCCCGGTCAGCCCGCCGGCGACGAACATGAAGATGAAGCCGGC
>DATEPQ010000110.1:0-2254 GCA_035273125.1 Gaiellaceae bacterium | reverse complement strand
CTGGTCGGGCTCAGCGTGGAGGAGGAGAGCGGACGGCAGCTCGGGCGGGTGCGCGAGGTGCTGGAGTACCCTGGCAACGACGTGCTCGAGCTCGACTCCGGTGCGTCACTGCCCCTCGTCGAAGCGTGCGTCCGGCAGGTGGATCTGGCCGGTGGGCGAATCGTTGTCGCCGTGGGGTTTGCAGACCCGGATTGAGCCCAGCCCGTGCGAATCGACGTCTTCACACTCGTTCCCCACGCCTATGCCTGGCTGACCGAGCAGCGCCCGGTCGCGAGCGTCCTCGGCACGGAGCTCGAGCTGCGGCTCTTCAACTACCGAGACTCGACGCCGCTGCGGGCGGGGCAGGTCGACGATGAGCCGTACGGCGGCGGAGCGGGAATGGTGCTGCGCGTGGACGTCGTCGCCGCGGCGCTCGAGGCCGCCTACGGTGGGAAGCTGCCCGGCCCGGTGATCGCGCTCTCGCCGAAAGGTCGCCCGCTGACCCAGCCGGTCGTCGAGGAGCTTGCCGCGCTGCCGGAGTTCACGCTCCTCTCCTCGCGGTTCGAGGGCTTCGACGAGCGGATCGTCGAGCACCTCGCGACGGACGCGCTGTCGGTCGGCCCCTATGTCCTCTCGAACGGTGACCTGCCGGCGATGATCGTCCTCGATGCCGTCGCGCGCCGCCTACCCGGTGCGCTCGCCGAGGGATCGGGGGAGGTCGAGAGCTTCTCCGTGGAGCTCGGCGGAGGACTCGAGTATCCGCACTACACGCGGCCGGCCGAGTTCAACGGCTGGTCGGTCCCCGAGGTGCTGCTGTCGGGCGACCACGCGCGCGTCGAGGCCTGGCGGCGGGAGCGGGTGAGATGAGCGACGACTGGGGCAGTTACCGGCGCGAGCTCGATGACGAGGACGAGAAGGACGACGGCGACCCCGGTCGCGACGAGCCGGGCGGCTGGGCCGAGGACGAGCCTGAGACGAGCCACTTCCGGAGCCATTGGCCCGAGGACGACGACGAGCCGGAGCCGGGAGCGGAGTCCCAGAGTGGCTGGCCGACGTCCGGCTCGACGTGGCAACCGCCGGACTACGGCGAGACGCGGGGCGACTGGCAGCGGCCGGACGAGTCGGGCTACGGCTACTACGGATACAGGCAGGCGGAGGATCCGTTCGCCGAGGACGACGCGGCGGACCGGTATGCGCCCAGGCACAGCCGCGACCCGCTCGCGCGTCTCTTTCCGGGCCTGCCGCGCGGTGTGCGCGTCACGCTCGACTGGATCCTCACGATCGCCGGCGCGATCCTGATCGTGCTAGCGCTCAAGGAGTGGGTCGTCAACCCGTACCGGATCCCGTCGTCCTCCATGGAGCCCACCCTGAACTGCGCGAAGGGCCCGGCGAACCCCGGTTGCCTCGGCGACTCGAGCGACCGTGTGCTCGCGTGCCGCATCTGCCTCGACTTCGGCTCTCCGTCGCGCGACGACATCGTCGTCTTCAACACTCCGACCGAGGCCGCGCTCAAGTGCGGCGAGGGCGGCACGTTCGTGAAGCGCGTCATCGGTCTCCCGGGCGAGACGGTGCACGAGAACGACAAGGGCTTCATCCTGATCAAGAAGCCCGGGACGCCCGAGTTCGTGAAGCTCAAAGAGCCGTATCTCCCGGCCCAGACCCGACTTGCGGACAGCCAGCACTTCGGCCAGACCTGGACGGTCCCACCGGGCTCGTACTTCATGATGGGCGACAACCGCGCGCAGTCGTGCGACTCCCGCACCTGGGGCGCCGTGCCCAGCGACAAGCTGATCGGGATCGTCTTCTTCGTCTACTGGCCGCCCGACCGGATCAGCTTCAAGTAACCGAGCCGGGCGAAGAGCTGCGCTCTGCGCCCGGGGGCTGAGGAACTTCGGGCCGGGGAGAGCGCGGTCTCCGCGGCCCTCTGTGCTGAGGGCACATTGGGCATGCGCGGGCTACGTTCGAGTACCGAAGAGCGGGGCTCTCCGGTACTCTGGGCCGTCGGCCGTCCGGCTTTCTTTCCATGAGCAACGTCATCCAGGACCTCGAGCGCGCTCAGCTGCGCAACGTGCCGCGCTTCAAGGCGGGTGACACGGTGCGCGTGCACTTCCAGGTGATCGAGGGAACGCGCCGCCGCGTGCAGGTCTTCGAGGGGATCGTGCTCAAGCGGCAGGGCGCCGGAGCGCGCGAGACGTTCACGGTGCGCAAGCAGTCGTTCGGCGTGGGTGTCGAGCGCACGTTCCCGCTGCACACGCCCAAGATCGACAAGATCGAG
>DATEPQ010000109.1:0-7238 GCA_035273125.1 Gaiellaceae bacterium | reverse complement strand
CGGCGGCGCGCTACTCGACCTCGTCAGCGACGGGGAGACGGGCGTGCTGGTCCCGCCGCGCGACGCTCCGGCGCTGCGAGCGGCAGTCGAGCGCCTGCTCGCAGACCCGTCGCTGCGCGAGCGGCTGGGACGCGCCGGACGTGAGAGCGCCCGCGAGCGCTTCGGCTGGGACGGCGTCGTCGAGCGGACGCTCGCCGTCTATCGGGACGTGCTCGGCGCCTGAGCAACGGACTCGCGGTACCACGCGATCGTTCGCTCGAGCCCTTCGCGCAACGGCGTTCGCGCCTCGAAGCCGAATAGCTCGCGCGCGCGGGAGATGTCGAGCGACCGGCGCGGCTGTCCATTGGGCTGTGACGTGTCCCAGACGATCTCGCCCTCGAAGCCGGCCAGCTCAGCGATCAGCTCCGCGAGCTCGCGGATGGAGATCTCCGAGCCGGTGCCGAGATTGACCGGTTCCGCGCCGCCGTAATTCCGGGCGGCGAGCAAGAGGCCTTCGGCTGCGTCGTCCACGTAGAGGAACTCGCGGGTGGGCGAGCCGTCTCCCCACAAGACGACCTCGTCGGGCGACTCGACCATCTTGCGAATCAGGTCCGGGATCACGTGGGCGTCCGTCGGATGGAAGTTGTCGCGCGGCCCGTAGAGGTTCGCGGGCAGCAGGAAGATCGCGTCGAGCCCGTACTGGTCGCGATACGACTGCGCGCCGACGAGGATCGACTTCTTTGCGACGCCGTACGGTGCATTCGTCTCCTCGGGGTATCCGTCCCACAGCTCGTCCTCGTGGAAGGGCACCGAGGTGAACTTCGGGTAGGCGCAAACGGTCCCGGCGACCACGACCTTGCCTACTCCGTGCAGCCGAGCCTGCTCGAGCACGTGCGCCCCCATCATGAGATTCGCGTACCAGTAGCGGCCGGGATTCGACCGGTTCGCACCTATGCCGCCGACCTCCGCTGCGAGGTGGAAGACGAGCTCGGGCCGTGAGTCCGCGAAGAGCCGCTCGACGTCGCTCTCCCGCGTCAGGTCGTAGTCCCGGCGCCGAGCCACGAAGGGCTCGACTCCCTCGGCCCGCAGCCGCTCCACCAGGTGCGACCCGAGAAAGCCGCCTCCCCCAGTCACGAGCGTGCGCATGCTCGCAAGCGTAGACAGCCGCACGGGTACGGTAAGGCGCCGTGGCGAAGCGGAAGGCGTTCATCACCGGGATCACGGGGCAGGACGGCTCCTATCTGGCGGAGATCCTGCTCGAGAAGGGCTACGAGGTTTTCGGGATGATCCGTCGCTCCAGCTCCTTCAACACGGCGCGGATCGATCACATCTTCGGAGAGCTCGAGCTCGTGTTCGGCGACCTGAACGACGGCTCTTCGCTGAACCAGTTGATCCGCAGGATCCGGCCGGACGAGGTCTACAACCTTGGCGCGCAGAGCCACGTGCGCGTGAGCTTCGACATCCCGGAGTACACGGCGGACGCGACCGGGATGGGGACACTCCGGCTGCTCGACGCCATTCGGGAGGAGGGCGTGCGGTGCCGCTTCTACGAGGCCGGATCGAGCGAGATGTTCGGCCAGGCGGCGGAGACGCCGCAGCGTGAGACCACGCCGTTCCATCCGCGCAGCCCATACGGTGTCTCGAAGGTGTTCGGCTACTGGATCACGCGCAACTACCGCGAGGCGTACGGGATGTACGCGGTGAACGGGATCCTTTTCAACCATGAGTCGCCGCGACGAGGGCCGACCTTCGTGACGCGGAAGATCACTCGCGCAATCGGCGCCATCCTGCGCGGTGAGCAGGACGAGCTGCTCCTGGGGAACCTCGAGGCGAAGCGCGACTGGGGCTATGCGCACGACTACATGGAAGGCGCCTGGCGAATGCTTCAGGCCGACGAGCCTGACGACTACATCCTCGCGACGGGAGAGACCCATTCGGTGCGCGATTTCGTGGACGAGGCATTCGGCTACGCCGAGCTCGACTGGGACAAGTACGTAAAGATCGACGAGCGCTACTTCCGGCCCGCCGAGGTCGACGCGCTGCTTGGCGACGCCTCGAAGGCGCGAGAGAAGCTCGGCTGGGAACCGCGGGTCCGCTTCCCCGAGCTCGTGCGGATGATGGTCGATCACGACCGCGAGCGCCGCCAGACCGAAGAACACTACGTCTGACCGACGTCGCGTGCGCGTCGTCGTCCACGACTTTTTCGGCCACGCGTTCCCGGCGCAGCTTGCGCGGGCTCTGGCGGAGCGCGGCCAGGACGTCCTCCATCTCCATTGCAGCTCGTTCGTCGCCGGCAAGGGACGGCTGGAACGGTCGGACGCCGATCCGCCGGGGCTCCGGTTCTCCGCAGTCGACCTCGGGCGGCCGTTCGCGAAGTACGACGTGCTGCGGAGGGTCGCCCACGAGCGGAGGACCGCTGGCGCACTCGCCCAGTTGTTGCGCGAGTTCCGTCCGAATGCCGTTCTCTCGATTGCCCCGCTGGTCGTGCAGCGGGAGCTGCTGCAAGCGGCCCGCGGTGTCGGAGCGGGGTTCGTCTTCTGGCAGCAGGACGTGATGAGCATCGCTGCCCGCCGTGTGCTTGGACGGCGATCGCGCCTCGTCGGGTCAGCGGCCGAGCGCTCGGTCGCGGCCCTCGAGCGCGCGCTTCTGCGCCGGAGTGACACGGTGGTCGTGATCTCCGACGACTTCCTCCCTCAGCTGCAGCGTTGGGGCGTTGACAGCTCGCGGGTCGTGGTGATCGAGAACTGGGCGCCGCTCGAGGAGTTGCCCACCCTGCCGCATGACAACGCCTGGGCCCGAGAACATGGCCTCGAGGGCCGCCCGGTCTTCCTCTACTCGGGCACGCTCGGATTCAAGCACGATCCGAGCCTTCTCCTCGAGCTGGCCCGCTGGGCCGGTAGCCGCGACGCACTCGTCGTGGTCGTATCGGAGGGACCCGGCGCGGATTGGCTTGCTCAGCAGGGAAGCGGTGAGCCCGCACTGCGACTGGTTCCGTACCAGCCCCACGATCGTCTTCCCGAGATGCTTGCCTCGGCCCAGGTGCTCGTTGCCGTGCTGGAGGCCGAGGCGGGCGGTTTCTCGGTTCCGTCGAAGATCCTCACCTACCTCTGCGCCGCCAGGCCACTGCTCGCCTCCGTCCCAGCCGACAATCTGGCGGCTCGCGTGATCGAGCGTAGCGGAGGGGGTGTGGTTGTCCCACCGGCTGACACGGCCACGTTCCTTGCCGCTGCAGGGAGGCTGCTCGAGGACGAGGAGCTCAGGGCCGAGCTCGCGCAGCGGGCGCGCTCCTACGCAGAAACGGCCTTCGACATCGACTCCGTCGCCAGGTGGTTCGAGGAGGTGCTCGAGCGGGCTACGAGCTCGAAGAGATGAACCGGGCGCGGAACCAGCCGCGGACCGGGCCGCGCGACGCGAGCCCGACGGCGGTCGCCAGCAGGATGGCGAGAAGCGCCAGGGGACCCGCACCGAGATCGAGCACAGCTCCGAGCAGGCCGGGCCCCGTCGTGTCGTCGCCGGCGGCCAACGTGCCGGTGCCCCCCGACTCCGTCAGCAAATGCGAGAGCGCGTCCTTGTCTGCCCCGGCCTGCGCGAGGACGCGCCCCAGGTTCGTCGAGGCGGGCACGGACGCCTGAGGCGGGCCCGGCCTCGGCCCAAACCCACGCCCGGCGGTCGGGCCGCCTTGTTCGACATAGACCTTGCAGGCAGACGCATTGCACTTGCTCGCTAGTGCTCCCGAGGGCAGTGCAAGAACGAGTAGACACGCCGCCGCGACAGCCCCCACCAGGTGCCTCTCTCCGGCAGACATGCCGGTACTGTAACCGCCCGTGCCGTCGGTCGCCCGCGCGCTTACACGCCTCGAACAGGACAGAGTCACCCCCGCCCGTAACGTGATTCTCGGGCTGGCGGTCGCCGGTTGCGTCTTTGCGTTGTCGTACACAAACGGCGGCTTCGACACGACGACGAAGGCCTACGCGGGCATCGTGGCGTGGTGGTTGCTCGGTGTCGGAGCGGCGATCGGGTTCGCGGCGACGCGTGCACGCGTCGACAGGCTCGCGCTCGTCGCCCTCGGTCTGCTCGCCGCCTTCAGCCTGTGGACGCTGATCTCGATGAGCTGGGCATCCGACGGCGGGCGGGCTTTCGCGCAATTCGACCAGGTATCCCTCTACGTGGCCGCGCTCGCGCTGGCGATCGTGATTGGGAGGCTCGTTCCGTCCTCCGCGATCATCGGTGGCGTCGCACTCGCAATCTCGGCGATCGGCACTGTCGCACTCCTCAGCCGCTTCTTCCCGAGCACCTTTGGGCTGCAGCCCGGCACGTCGATCCTGGCACCGCTCCAGAATCGGCTCAGTTTTCCACTCGGCTACTGGAACGGGCTGGGGATCGAGGTCGCGCTTGCCTATCCGCTCCTTCTTGCGGTCATGACCTCACGGCGGTCGCGCCTCGCGAGCGCGCTGGCAGCGCTGCCGCTGCCGATCCTCGCCGCCGTCATGTACCTCACTTCGTCACGCGGCGCGTTCGTCGCTGCAGGAGTGGCGGTGATCGCTTATCTCCTCCTCGCACCGAATCGCTGGCCGGCGCTTGCCGCGACGGCGGTTGCCGGAGTTGCCGGCGTCGTCGCCGTTGCCGCACTCGTGAACCGCGACGCTCTCCTCCTGGGGGACATGACGAACCCTGTGGCGGTCGACGAGGGGCATCGGGCGGCCCTGATCATCGGGGTCGCTTGCGTGGCGACCTCACTTGTCTGGGCCGGAATCGCCGAGCTCAGACGTCGTGTGCCAAGACCGCCCAGGGTCGTCGGCTGGGCCACGGCGGGTGCCATCGCCGTCGCCGTCGTTGTGGCGATCGCCCTTTCGCACCCGATCGCGAAGTTCGACGCCTTCAAGAGCAACAGCTTCGCGGCCAACAATTCGAACACCAACTACATCACCGGGCACCTGCTCAGCAGCTCCGGAAGCGGGCGCTGGCAGTTCTGGGCGGCGGCCAGCTCCGAGTTCCGGGCCCACCCGCTGAACGGTGGGGGAGCCGGCTCGTGGCTGGCCTGGTGGCTGCAGCACAGCACGCTCGGCCCGTTCTTCAGCCAGTATGCACACTCGCTCTATCTCGAGTCGCTCGCCGAGCTCGGCATCGTGGGTCTCCTTCTGATCGGAGGATTCGTCGTGGTCTCGGTCGTCGGCGCGGCACAGTCGGCGCTCACCCTGCGCAGCGCCGATGTCGCCGCCGCGGCAGCGGGCGGGATCGCCTTCTTCGCAGCCGCGACGTACGACTGGGTCTGGCAGCTGGCAGGGATCGCGATCGTTGGTGTTGGGCTGCTCGGAGTCGCACTCGGAGCACGTCCCTCGACTCGGGCGGGCGAATGGGAGCGGTTTGGGTTGGTGCGGCCGCTGCTCGCCCTCGTCGCCGTGGCCGCCATCATCCCGCAGCTCGTTGTCCTTGCCGCCGGCATCCACATCTCGAACAGCAAGGCGGCCGTGGACGAAGGCAACGGCAGCCGCGCGAAGTCCGAGGCGCTCGCCGCGAGGGCGGTCGAGCCGTGGGACGCCGCGACGTGGCTCCAACTCGCGCTCGTCGAGGCGCGGCTGGGGGAGTACAAGGAGGCCTCCGCGGCGATCCGTTCCGCAATCCGTCGCTCACCCCGGGACTACACCGTGTGGGAGGCCGCCGCGACGATCGATGCACACCTCGGCGACGTCGCCGCCGTCCGTCACGACTTCGCCGAAATCCGGCGGCTCAATCCCAACGCGTCCATCCTCCAGGCGGGCTCGTGAGTGGCGATCGGCCGCCGTCGCAGCTACCGTTTCGCGCACCATTAAGCCCGGTTCGAGCCGCAGCGAGCGGGGAAAGGGTGGCGGGATGAGGGAAACCGAGACGGTCACCGGCCCGTCCGGTGAGCGTTCAGAGATCGGGACGGCCGCACGCCACCTCTTCCCGTATTACAGCAGCGATGCCCTTCTGCATCGGATGCTGGCAGCGGCCGACACGCTCACGATCGCGGCTTCCGCTGTCATTGTCGGCCTCTGGGGGACCGGTGCCGGCGGTGCGTTCCTCCTCGTGCTCTCCGCGCCGATCTGGATCGTCATCGGGAAGCTCGTCGGGCTGTACGACCGCGACCACCGCACTCTGCGGCATCTAACCGTGGAGGAGCTGCCGTGGATCTTCGTCTGGGCGCTCGGCGGTACCGCGATCCTGACGTTCCTGCTCTCGCCGTTCCCGAGCCTCGACCTCAGCTCGGACGACCGAATGCTCGTCTGGGGGTCGGTCCTCGTGCTCGGCTTCCTCTTCCGTGGGACCGCGCGGGTCGTCTGGCGCCGAATCACCTCGCCCGAGCGGATCATGATCGTCGGCGAGGGCCCGCTGGCCGACGCGGTGACCCGCAAGCTCGAGCTCTTCCCGGATATCCACGCGACTGTCGCCGGACGCGTCGCGAGCTGCACCGCCTTGCACGACCAGCTCGACGAGCTCGAAGGCATCGATCGCGTCGTCGTCGCGTGCACCGAGCTGCACGAGGGTCTCCTCGAAGCCTTGCTGCCGGTGTGCCGCTTGCGAGGTGTCAAACTCACGGTCGTCCCGCCGACCCGCGGGATGTTCGGGACGGCGACGCATCTCGGCCACGTCGCGGAGCTGCCGTTGCTGGACTACAACACCTGGTACGTCTCGCCCTCGACGCTGGCGCTCAAGCGGATCTTCGACGTCGTCGTCTCCACGGTCGGCCTCGTCCTGACTTCGCCGCTCTTCCTCGTCATCGCGCTCACGATCCTCGCGGACGACGGGTTACCCGTGCTCTTCCGGCAGCTGAGGGCGGGCGAGAACGGCCGTCCGTTCCGGATCTTCAAGTTCAGGACGATGGTGCGCGGCGCCGAGGCGATGCTGCCCGAGCTCATTTCGCTCGAGGACCTCAGCGACCCGATGTTCAAGATCAAGTCGGATCCACGCGTGACGCGGGTCGGCAGGCTCCTGCGGCGGACGAGTCTCGACGAGTTGCCGCAGCTGGTGAACGTCCTGCGCGGCGAAATGTCGATCGTCGGCCCGCGCCCTGAGCTCCTCGACCTCGTCGAGCGGTACGCACCGGAGCACGAAGTGCGGCTCCGGGTGAAGCCGGGGATCACTGGCCCGTGGCAGATCTACGGACGGAGCGAGTTGACTTTTGACGAGGTGCTTGCCGTCGAGCGCGAGTACGTCGAGAACCTCTCGCTGGGCCGTGACCTTCGCATCGTCCTTATGACGTTGCCTGCAGTATTCGGCCGACGCGGCGCCTTCTAGCC
>DATEPQ010000108.1:0-8824 GCA_035273125.1 Gaiellaceae bacterium | reverse complement strand
GAGAAGCTGCGGCTCGGACCCGGCTGGGAGGACGACACCGACATCGGGCCGGTCATCAACAAGACCGCGCTCGAGAAGATCCACTCCTACACCGAGATCGGCAAGGACGAGGGCGCGAAGCTCCTCACGGGCGGAGAGGTCGCGGGAGACGGCGACCTCGGCAAGGGCTTCTTCTACCGGCCGACGATCTTCGCCGACGTCGATCCGCAGATGCGCATCGCGCAGGAGGAGATCTTCGGGCCGACGACCGCCCTCATCCCGGTCGGCGACCTCGACGAGGCGATTCGCGTCTCGAACGGGATCAAGTACGGACTCTCGTCCTCGATCTTCACGCGCGACGTCAACGCCGCCTTCCGCGCGATGCGCGACCTCGAGGCGGGGATCACGTACGTCAACGCCGGAACGATCGGCGCCGAGGTGCACCTGCCGTTCGGCGGCACGAAGGACACGGGCAACGGCCACCGCGAGGCGGGCCAGGCTGCGCTCGACGTCTTCACCGAGTGGAAGTCGATCTACGTCGACTACTCGGGCCGGCTGCAGCGGGCGCAGATCGACACCGAAGAACACCCGGCACCGTGAGATACCGGCAGCTGGGGGACAGCGATCTCCAGGTCTCGGAGATCTGCCTCGGCACGTGGACGACGTTCGGCGGGAGCCTCGACGACGAAGCGGCAATCGCGCTCGTGGACACG
Source organism: Gaiellaceae bacterium (assembly GCA_035273125.1). Taxonomy (GTDB): domain Bacteria; phylum Actinomycetota; class Thermoleophilia; order Gaiellales; family Gaiellaceae; genus Palsa-739. The sequence goes on along the minus strand of DATEPQ010000108.1, from coordinate 8,132 downwards.
GCCTTCGAGCTCGGAATCAACTTCTTCGACACGGCCAACACGTACTCGGAAGGGGGCTCGGAGGAGGTGCTCGGCCGTGCGCTCGCGGCGCGACCACGCGACTCGTACGTGCTGGCCACCAAGGTGCGGGCGAGGGCGCCCGACGGCGGCCGCGGAGTTTCACGGGAGCAGGTCCTCCATCAGATCGACCAGTCGCTGGAGCGGCTCGGGGCCGAGTTCGTCGACCTCTACCAGTGCCACTGGTGGGACGAAGAGGTGCCGCTGGCCGAGACGCTTGAGGCGATGACGGAGATCGTCGAAGCGGGCAAGGTGCGGTACGTCGGCTGCTCGAACTGGAGCGGCGAGCAGATCCAGCAGGCGGTCGACCTCGCGCGCGAGCACGGCTACGTGAAGATCGTCTCCTCGCAGCCCGAGTACTCGCTGCTCCACCGCGAACCGGAGGAGGACGTGATCCCGGTCAGCAGTGCGAACGGGATCTCGCAGGTCGTCTACTCGCCGCTCGCGCAGGGCGTGCTCTCCGGCAAGTACGCGCCGGGGCAGAAGGCGGCCGAGGGGACGCGCGCGGCGGCCCGCAGCGAGTGGATGTCCGAGTACCTCGAGGACAAAGTGCTCGAGCGCGTGCAGCGCCTCGGGCCGATCGCGGACGGACTCGGGATCACGACCGCGCAGCTCGCGCTGGCCTGGATCCTGCGTGAGCCGAACGTCGCGAGCGCGATCGTCGGCTCCTCCCGGCCGGAGCAGCTGCGCGACAACGCCGCGGCCTCGGGCGTCGAGCTCGACGACGGGACGCTGCAGGCGATCGAAGCCGCTGTGTAAAGGTGCGCCGGTGAACCGGAAGCTCGTGGTGTTCGTGCCGCGCGAAGCCCTGGACGCCCTGCGCGACGCGCTGTTCGCTGCCGGCGCCGGCCGGATCGGGGACTACGAGCGCTGCTCGTGGTACACCGAGGGCACCGGCACGTTCCTGGGCGGCGAGGGGACGTCGCCGAGCGTCGGCCAGGCGGGCCGCGAGGAGCGCGTCGCCGAGCTGCGGCTCGAGACGGTCTTCCCGGCCGACCGGCAGGACGAGGTGCTCGACGCGCTGCGGCGCGCGCACCCGTACGAGGAGCCGGCGTTCGACGTCTACGAGCTTGCGAGGTGAAGGCGCGGCTCTTCACGGACGGCGGCGCGCGCGGCAACCCTGGCCCGGCCGCCTACGGCTACGTGCTCGAGGCGGAGGACGGCACGGTGCTCGCCGCGCACGGCGAGGCGATCGGCGTCGCGACGAACAACGTGGCGGAGTACCGCGGCCTCGTCGCCGGCCTCGAGCGCGCCGCCGAGCTGCAGCTGGGCGAGCTGGAGGTCGTCTCCGACTCCGAGCTGCTCGTGAAGCAGATGAACGGCGAGTACCGGGTCAAGAACGAGGCGCTGCGGGAGCTCTCGCTCCGGGCGGCGCGACTCGCCCGGCAGGTCGGAACCGTGCGCTACACGGCCGTGCGGCGGGAGCACAACGAGCTCGCCGACCGGCTCGTGAACGAGGCTCTGGACGCGGCCGACCTCGGCTAGAATGCCCCTCCCACGCGGATGTAGCTCAGTTGGCTAGAGCGTCTGCTTGCCATGCAGAAGGTCGTGGGTTCGAGTCCCATCATCCGCTTCTTCGTCGTCGAAAGCCCCGCTGGACGAGGTTTTTGTTGCCACTGATGGCGGCGTGAATCCCGGAGAAGTCCCGAGCAGCTCGGTGAGCCACTCCGAGCTAGGGGTGCGGAGGCCGCTTCCGGGGATTGGTTAGGCGTTCTAAGTGGGTGGAAATACGCCGCTCGTGCGCACACCGGCCGCCGTGCTAGCCGCCCTAGCTGCTCTCGCGGCCGGGTGCGGCAACGGGGGCGCGGCTTCCAAGCCGAGCGGGACCTCGGTGCGGGTGAACACTGAGGCGTTGAAGCCGTCTGCCCGGGTGTTTGCCGACGCAAAGGTCGCCGCGCTGGGGGCACGTTCCGTCCACTTGACGGCGCACGTCTCCTCCGGCGAGGGGCCGATTGCAGTCAGTCTCACGCTCGTCGGCTCGAGCGCCGCCGAAGGGACGATCACCTACAAAGGCTTTCCGTTCCGCATCGTGCGGAAGGGGAGGGTGCTCTACTTCCGCGCTACTGACGCGTTCTGGCGTCACCAAGGCGGGTCTCGGGCCGTGAGGCTCCTGCACGGACGCTGGATCAAGGCAGCCCAAACCACGCCCGGGTTCCGCAAATTTCCGCAGTTCACAGACATGACCGCGTTCCTCGCTCGCATCTTCAGGAAGAAACCCCGCCCCACGGAACTCGGAAACGCGGGTGTGAAGAGTTATCGGCATCAGCGCGTCGTAGCGCTCTACGGCTCCGGCTCCGAGAGCGGGGACAGCTTCTACGTCGCGGCCGTTGGCAAGCCGTATCCACTCGCGATCCTCGGCAAGACGAAGGACGGCCAGTCGTTCGCGGTCAGATTCAGCGACTGGAACCGTCCAGCCTCAATCAGGCCACCGAAAGACGCCCTCGATCTTTCCAAGCTGAAGACGAGCACGGTCGTTCGAGCCTGACCGGGAGTCCGGAGGTGGCACTGGCCGCGCGATGCTCTACGCCTTATCGCTAGGAGGAAGCGACCGTCGCGCTCACGAAGTGCGAGGACTGCGGCACGACGTCTCCACCCAAGGCTGCTTGCCCGAACTGCGGGAGGCCGACGAATTCGGTTCCGGGTGCGGCGGTCGCGCCTCACCACCGCCTCTCTTGGCGCCTCCAGTCTGGCCGGGGAGCCGCCGTAGCGGCTCCCCGGCCATTAGAAGGCTCGCCCGCGGGCGAGGAAGGTGCTAGCCGGCGGCCAGCGCGGGAACGAGGTTCGCCGCGTTGGGCGTGCCGAGGCCGGTGACCGGATCCCAGCCTGTCGTGGCCGGGTAGCCCGGGACGCTCGGGTCTGCCTGGTTGTCGCCGGTGGTCACGTCGTAGAAGTCCGCGGCATAGCTGCTCGGGCTGGACGCGATGGCGTACAGCGTCGGGTTGATCAGTCCGAGACCGTGCCCGGCGATCTGGTCGGCGATCGCGACGAGGCCGGAGAACTCCGGCGACGAGCAGGACGTGCCGCCGACGAGGAACCAGCCCCCGCCGCCGTCGAAGGTGGCGTACACGAGCGGAGCGGTACGAGAGCTCGCCTGGAAGGCCACGTCCGGGATCCCGCGCATGGAGCCGATCGGAGTTGAGCCGGACGGCAACGTGCTCTGGTAGCTCGGCGTCGCGAAGATGTGGCTGAAGCCGCCGCCCGAGTCGATCCAGCCGATCTCCCGCACCCCGGGCTCGGCCTGGCAGTTGCTCGGGGGGTCGGTGGAGTCGACCCCGGTTCCAGTCACCGGATTCGTGCAGAGATACGTGCCGCCCACTGCGGTCACGAGCGGATCCGAGGCCGGCCAGTTGACGGTGGGGAACGGGAACGTGGTCGGGTTCTTCACCGGGGTGAGCCCGGCGTTGGCCGACCCGCCGTCTCCCGTGCTGGCGAGGACGGTGACGTCGTTTGCCGCCGCGGAGATGAACGCGTGGCGCAGATTCAGCAGCGACCGCGTGCCGGCGAACGCCTCCTCGGTCGTGCCGAAGCTCTGCGTGATGACCGTGGCCTGGTGGTGATCCACGATGTATTGCTCGGCGTTCATCATGTTCGGCAGGCCCTGGACGCCCTGGGTCTCCGCCGGGTTCGTGGTCACGTTGAGGATGTTCGCCTTGGGCGCCATCGCATGCGCCCACTCGACGTCGAGAGCGGTCTCCACGATCCAGCCGTCGCGCTCCTGCAAGCCGGTGCCCCGGCTGTTGGCCGGCGGCGACTTCACCTGGGTCTGCCCGTTCCAGTAGACGTGTGTGAACGTGGGATCCCCGTCCGCGCAGGTGTGGTCCGCCTCACCGCACATGTGCGGGAGGCCCATCTGGGTGTTGAAGTTGGCAAGGTCCGAAGCCATGTTCGGATCCCCGAACGAGTCGATGATCGCGATCGTTACCCCCTGCCCCTCGTTGCCCGCCGCGTACAGCGGTGGGAGGTTGTAGGAGTTCTGCATCGCGCTCGCCGTGAAGCAGCGGCGGCCGATCGCGAAGCACTGAGCCTCGGTCGGCGGCGTGAGGGCGCCGGACACGAGCTGGGCGTCCGTGATCGCCGGCGCCGGGGTCGGAAGCCGCGCGGCGCGGGCCCTCTGCGACTGAGTCGAGGCGGCGACGAGGGCCACGGCCCCGAGGAAGACCAACACGACAACGGAGCGCACGAGAACTCTTGGCGGAAGTCCACGCACTGAAATCTCCTTCCACTGGGAGGATGCGATTGCCGGATGTTTCCAAACAGGCCCAACGAGGCGCGCCGGCTGCCAGTCGCGCGGCTTCGGTCAGCCGGGGAGCGGAGCGATCACGGTCGCCATGAAGGGCATGCCGGCGGTCTTCGTCGTGAACGTCGCGTAGAAGACGTCGACCGCGTCCCGGCCGTCGAGCCGCTGCACACTCGCCGTGCCAGAAGCGAAGCCCGAGGCAAGCGCATCGTCGACGGCCCCACGGCCTTCCGCGGTCTGTCCGCCGACCTCCCGGCCGAGCAGCTCTTCGAGCGTCGTGCCGAGGATGTCGCAGGCCGCGGCGTTGGCGGCGACGTAGCGCCGGTTGTCGTCCCAGACGAGGAAGCCGACGCTCGCGGAGCCGAGGGCTTCGGCGATCAGCTCGGCCTGGATCTCGGGCCGGGCGAGGGACGGCGTCGCGCTCATGGACGCATTGTCGCCCTTGAGAACGCTCGTATCAATCCCACGTAATGGGCGACCCGCTCAGGAGCCGTGCAGGTGGAAATACGCCTCGTAGATCTTCTTCACGACCGGCGCGGCGGCCTGGGCGCCGAAGCCGCCCTTCTCGACCATCGCCACGACGACGAGCTTGGGGCTGCTCGCCGGGGCCCACGACGCGTACCAGGAGTGATCGGGGCAGCTCACGCCGCACGTCTCGGCCGTGCCGGTCTTGCCCGCAACCTTGATCGGGAACCCGGCAAAGACCGGGTACGAGGTTCCGGACGGGTTGTTCGCCGCCTCGTACAGGCCCTCCCTGATCGCCGACGTGTAAGGGGAGAGGTTCACCCGCCGCACCGGCGGGAAGTGGAGCTTGTGCCGGACACCGTTCCGGATGACCGCCTCGCCGACGTGAGGCCGGACGACCTTACCGCCGTTGATCAGCGCGGAGTACGCGACCGCGAGCTGCAGCGGGCTGACCTGGAGCGCGCCCTGGCCGATTGCGAGGTTGACCGCCTGGCCTTCGGTATAGGGCGTGCCGGCCTGCCGCTCGAAGTAGCGGCCCGGCATCGGGAGGTAGCCGGCCGCGGCGCCGGTCACGTCGATCGGCGGCCGCGTGCCGAGGCCGAGCTTGCGCGCCCACGCCTGGATCAGCGTCGCCTTGCGGGCGGGATCGTGCGCCCAGACCGCGGCGCCGAGCCGGTAGAACCAGGTGTCGCACGACTGCTCGAGGGCGGTCGGCAGGGTCATCGTCGCGTTCGCGCCGCGCTCGACGTTGTAGAACGTGTGGTCGCCGAGCGTGAAGGAGCCGGTGCAGGCCATGGGCGTGTAGGGCGTGATGATCCCGCTGCTGAGGGCGGCCTCGGAGATGATCGGCTTGAAGGTCGAGCCCGTGGGATAGACGCCCGCGATGGCGCGGTTGATGCCGGGCGTCGAGCCCTCCTCGTTCAGGATGCGCGAGTAGTAATTCGGGTCGGTCGCGGCCCGCTTCTGGTCGAACGTGGGGTAGCTGACGAGCGCCTTGATCGCGCCCGTCCACGGATCGATCGCGACGGCGGAAGCTCCGGGCGGGTTGTGGCCGAGGAGCCGTGACTGCCCGATCCCGTACTGCAGCGCCCGCTCGGCCGCTTTCTGGAGGCGCGTGTCGATCGAGAGCTGCAGCGTCGGCGGCTGCTTCTGGCGCGGCACGCGCAGGGGGCCGGCGATGCGGCCCAGTGAGTCGACCGGGATCTTCGCCTGCACGAAGCCCGCGTTCAGGAGCGAGTCGTACGCGGCCTCGACGCCGCTCTGGCCGACGACTTCGCCCGCCTTCGCACGCTTGTAGGCGTGGGAGTCGAGCTCGTCTCTGCTGATCTGGCCGAGTAGCCCGAGGAACTCGCTCCCGAAGGCGCCCTGCGGGTAGTTGCGGTCGTCCGCGACACCGACCTTGAACCCGGGGAACTGGCCGCTCCGCTCCTGCATGTACGAGGTGAAGGCGGCGCCGGGCCGCGCGATCACGACCGCAGGAGCGAACGGGGACTGCAGAACCGAGTGGCGGATGCGCGCGGCGAGGATCCCCCAGCGCCGGCCGGTGCTCTTGGCGAGCTGCTGGAGCGCGCGGACGCCTGCGGGGCTCGGGTTCCAGTGCCCGTGTGCGTCCCGGCTTCCGAGCGATGCCGCGTCGGCCTCGATCACGACGTGCCCGGTGGTCCCGGCGATCAGGCGTCCTTTCGAGTCGAGGATCGCGCCGCGGGCGCCGAGCAGGTCGACCGTCCGGAACGCCTGCGTGTGCGCGGCCCGCGAGTACTGCTTCCCGTGCAGCACCTGGATCGACCACGCGCGCAGGAGCAGGAGCGAGAGCCCGGCTGCGACGACGATCGCCAGCCCGCCGATCCGGACGTAGAAGCCGGGGCTACGGAAGTACGGCGCGTCGGCGCGCGAGTACGGCTGCAGTTGTCGGCGCCCCGGCAGGTTGCGGGGGAGCTTCAACCGACGGCGAGGTTCCGGTCTCGAGATCGCCACGGACTGCCGTCCAGAGTAGTCGCGGTACGGCGGGACGGCTACTCGTCGGCGAGCTCGTCGGCCAGGAGCGAGAGCGCGAAGCTGCGCCAGGCGAGCTCCGGATCGGCGCGGAGCGCCTCCATTGCCGCGGTCACGGAGGGAAGATCGTCTGCGGGCAGCCCCTCGAGCGCTGCGGCGAGCTGCGCGCGCCGCTCGGGCGTGTCGAGCTCGTCGGCGAGGCGCTCCGCCGCGATCGAGTCGACGCCGACCTCGCGATGCGGGTCTCCGCCGGCCGCCAGGACGAACATCGCTCGGCGCCGAGCCGCGTTCAGCTCGCCCTCGTCGATCGGTATCTCGCCCTGCACGAGCCAGCAGAGCACGACCTGTAGCTCGCTCGAGCGCGGATCGAGCTCGGATCTCTCGAGTTCCTCGAGCCTAGTCCGGATCCCGGCAGTCACCGGTCTCGCCTTCGCAGCAACCGATCTTGAGGCGGCATTTCGGGCACTGGAACGTCCCGTGGCGCCACTCCATCTCGGCGCTGCAGCGTGGACAGGTCTCCTTCACTACGGCGAGCGTACGTCCTGGCTCGGATGCGCCGTTACCCTTGTCGTATGACCGAGACCGTCGACGCTCCGGCCACGACCCGCATCCCGCACTGGATCGGGGGGCGCAGGGTCGACGGCGGCTCCGGCCGCAGCGGTCCGGTCTTCAACCCTGCCGCCGGCATCCAGACAGGCGCCGTCGACTTTGCGACCGCGGAGGAGGTTGACGCGGCCGTCCGGGCGGCGCGCGAGGCGTTCCCCGCCTGGCGGCAGACCTCGCTCGCGAAGCGCGCCGAGCTCTTCTTCCGCATCCGGGAGCTCCTCCACGCGCGGCGCGAAGAGGTCGCCGAGATCCTCACGCGCGAGCACGGCAAGGTTCTCTCCGACGCGCTCGGCGAGGTGACGCGCGGGCTCGAGGTCGTCGAGCACTGCTGCGGGATCCCGACCTTGCTCAAGGGCGAGCACTCCGAGCAGGCCTCGACCGGGATCGACGTCTACTCGATCCGGCAGCCGCTCGGCGTCGTCGCCGGCATCACGCCCTTCAACTTTCCGGCGATGGTGCCCATGTGGATGTGGGCGCCCGCGATCGCGTCCGGCAACTGCTTCGTGCTCAAGCCGTCGGAGAAGGACCCGTCCGCTTCGCTCTGGGTCGCCGAGCTGCTGAGCGAGGCGGGACTGCCGGACGGCGTCTTCAACGTGGTCATGGGCGACCGCGTAGCAGTCGACGCCTTGCTCGAGCATCCGGACGTCGCCGGGATCTCGTTCGTCGGCTCGACGCCGATCGCCCGCTACGTGCACGAGCGGGCGACGTCGGCGGGCAAGCGCGTCCAGGCGCTCGGCGGCGCGTGCCCGCGTTGGCGATCGCGACGCGCTTGGCG
>DATEPQ010000107.1:0-3609 GCA_035273125.1 Gaiellaceae bacterium | reverse complement strand
GCCATGGGCGGAGGTTACCCGGGCGATTCGCACCGACTCGATACGAAGTCTCCACGCCGTCGCCGCAGGCGCCGGCGTAATCTGACGTCCCCGGGTGGGTGGGGGCTCGGGATGGGACCAGGCAGCACGGCATGAGGCCGAGCGGGAGGAAGCAGCCCGGACCGAGAGGACGCCGCGGTTACGCTGCCCCCGCATGCCGAACCCGCCGGTCGAGCTCCACGTCGTCTCCGACGCCACCGGCGAGACCGCGGCGCGGCTCGTCCAGGCGCTCGAGGCGCAGTTCCCGGAGCAGGAGTTCGTCGAGATCCGCCACCCGCGCGTCGAGTCGCAGGACGATCTCCAACTTGCGGTCAACCGAATGCGCGGCCGGCCCGCGGTGGTGGTGTACACGCTCGTCCAGCCGCAGCTGCGCGAAGCCATGCGCACCCTCTGCCGCCGCGCGCGCCTGCACTACTGCGATCTGCTCGGCCAGCCGATCGACGCGGTCGCCCGCGTCTCGGGCCGGCCGGCGACCATGACCCCGGGCTCACGGCCGCCGCTCAACTCCGCGTACTTCAAGCGAATGGAGGCGATCGAGTTCGCCGTCCGCTACGACGACGGCGTCGCGCACGGCCTTCACGAGGCGGACGTCGTCCTGGTCGGCGTCTCCCGCACCTCGAAGACCCCGCTGTCGATCTACCTCGGGTACCTCGGCTACAAGGCGGCGAACGTACCCGTGGTGAAGGGGATCGCGCCGCCCGCCGAGCTGTTCGAGATCGACCAGTCGCGAGTCGTCGGCGTCACGATCGACCCGAACCGCCTCGCGGAGATCCGCCGCGCGCGCGTGCGCGCCATGGGGGCACCCGGCCGCAACCGGCAGTACGCCGAACTCGCCGAGATCTACGAGGAGCTCGAGCAGGCGAAGAAGCTCCACCGCCGCCTGCGCTGCCCCGTGATCGACATCTCCGAGCTCTCGATCGAGGAGACGGCACACCGGATCCTCCGTGTCGTCGAGGAACGCGCCGCCGAGGCGCAGCCTCAGGCCGCCAGTTGACGGCCAAACCACGCATCCCGCTCTGGCGCTGGGGGCTCTGGTGGTTCGCCCTGCTGCTCGGGGACATCATCTTCTATGTCGTGCTGACCCCGGTCTGGGTCGGGCTGCGCGCGCTCGCCTGGCTCGCCGAGTTCCGTGCAAGACGCCGCTGAGCGGGCAAGCTGCCTGCGTATGAGAACATCTGCGGCCCCATGACCCGCTACGTCTACGACTTCGACGAGCCTTCTGACGGCGGTCGCGACCTCCTCGGTGGCAAGGGGGTCGGGCTCGCGGAGATGACGCAGCTCGGGATCCCCGTCCCTGCCGGGTTCACGATCACAACCGACGCCTGCCGCGCCTTCATGGCCTCCGGCGGCGAGGTCGAGGGTCTCGACGAGGAGATCGCCGAGCACATCGCGCGCCTCGAGGAGCAGACGGGAAAGCGGTTCGGAGATCCGCAGGATCCGCTGCTCGTCTCCGTCCGCTCCGGGGCAGCGATCTCGATGCCCGGGATGATGGACACGATCCTCAACGTCGGGCTCAACGACGAGTCCGTCGAGGGGCTCGCGCGCTCGACCGGAAACGAGGAGTTCGCGCGCGACTGCTACCGCCGGCTGATCCAGATGTTCGGCGAGACCGTCGACGACATCCCACACGAGAGCTTCAGCATCGACGACTCCGTCGAGCGGGCTCGGGAGATCTACGAGCGCGATACGGGTCAGGGCTTTCCGCAGGACGCGCGCGAGCAGCTGCGCCGCGCGATCAACGCCGTCTTCGAGTCCTGGAACTCGTCCCGTGCCCAGGTCTACCGCAACATGTACGGGATTCCCGACGACCTCGGCACGGCGGTCAACGTCGTCCAGATGGTCTTCGGGAACAAGGGGGAGGACTCTGCGACCGGCGTCTGCTTCACGCGCGACCCCTCGACCGGCGAGCAGGGCGTCTACGGCGAGTACCTGATCAATGCGCAGGGCGAGGACGTCGTCGCCGGGATCCGCACGCCGCAGCCGCTCGCCGAGTTGCGCGAGCACATGCCGGAGGCGTACGACCAGCTGCTCGAGACCATGGGCTCGCTGGAGCGGCACTACCGCGACATGCAGGACATCGAGTTCACCGTCGAGGAGGGGCACCTCTACCTGCTGCAGACGCGCACCGCGAAGCGGACTGCGGCGGCCGCGATCAAATCCGCGGTCGACATGACGGCCGAAGGGCTGATCGAGCGCGAGGAGGCTGTGGCTCGGATCGACCCGGCCCAGCTCGACCAGCTTCTGCACCCGCGCCTCGATCCGGAAGCCGAGTTCGAGGTCGCCGCCCAGGGCCTCAACGCTTCCCCCGGCGCCGCGTGCGGGAAGATCGTCCTCGACGCGGACACCGCCGAGGAGCGCGGCCGCGCCGGCGAGTCCGTGATCCTCGTCCGCTGGGAGACGACGCCCGACGACATCCACGGCCTGATCCAGGCCAAGGGCGTTCTCACCGCACACGGCGGGATGACCTCGCACGCGGCCGTCGTCGCACGGGGCATGGGCAAGCCCTGCGTCGCGGGCTGCGAGGGGCTCGACATCGACACGGGCGCGAAGACAATCCGGATCGGCGGGCACCAGCTGAGCGAGAGCGACGTGATAACGATCGACGGCGGGACAGGCCGCGTGATCGTCGGCGAGGTGGCGCTCGTGCCGCCCGCGATCAACGAGGACTTCGAGACGATCCTGGAGTGGGCCGACGACGCGCGCCGGCTCAAGGTGCGCGCGAACGCCGACAACGCCGACGACGCCGCCAAGGCCCGTGAGTTCGGCGCGCAGGGGATCGGGCTCTGCCGCACCGAGCACATGTTCTTCGGCGAGGAGCGGCTGCCGGTCGTGCAGGAGATGATCCTCGCCGGCGACGAAGCCGGGCGCCGTGACGCGCTCGACCGGCTCCTCCCGTTCCAGCAGTCCGACTTCGAGGCGATCTTCGAGGCGATGGCAGGGCTTCCCGTCACGATCCGGCTCCTCGACCCGCCGCTCCACGAGTTCCTCCCGTCGCTCGACGAGGCGCAGGACCCGCGCATGCGGCAGCGGATCCGCACGCTCAGCGAGTCGAACCCGATGCTCGGCACCCGCGGCTGCCGGCTCGGCATCCAGTGGCCGGAGATCTACGAGATGCAGGTGCGGGCGATCGCGCGCGCCGCGAAGGCGGTGCAGGAGCGCGCGGGCGACGCCCCGCTCGTGGAGATCATGCATCCGCTGGTGGGCTTCCGCGAGGAGCTGCGCCGGCTGCGCGAGCTGACCGAGCGCGTGATGGAGGAGGAGGCGCCGGAGCTCGAGTATCTCTGCGGCACGATGATCGAGCTGCCGCGTGCCGCGCTCCGCGCCGACGAGATCGCCGAGGTCGCCGACTTCTTCTCCTTCGGCACGAACGACCTGACCCAGACGACGCTGGGCATGTCACGCGACGACGCCGAGGGCAAGTTCCTCACCTTCTACCTCGAGGACGGCGTGCTCGAGCGGAACCCGTTCGAGGCGCTCGACCAGGACGGCGTCGGCGACCTGATGCGGATCGGCGTCGAGCGGGGGAGGGAGACGAAGCCGGACATCAAGCTCGGCATCTGCGGCGAGCAC
>DATEPQ010000106.1:0-7895 GCA_035273125.1 Gaiellaceae bacterium | reverse complement strand
CTGCGTCGCGCACGGCGGCTCGAGCGGCTCCTGCTCGCAGACGGTCGCGCCCTTCGACAAGGCCGCGTTCTCGCTCAAGACGAACGAGATCTCGCAGCCCGTGAAGAGCGTCTACGGCTACCACATCATTCAGGCGCTCGGTGCGGTCAAGCCCGCGCACACGCAGACCTTCGAGCAGGTCAAGTCCCAGATCCAGGCAAACCTCGCCTCGCAGCAGAAGCAGATGGCGTGGAACGACTGGCTCGCCAAGATGGCGAAGGACTTCAAGGGCAAGGTCTCGTACCAGACGGGGTACGAGCCGGCGACGACCACGACGCCGACGACACCCGCCGCGCCTACGACCACCGGCTGAGATGCCAACCGCCGAAGGCGGGAACTCATCGCTGGGCGCCGGCGGCTCTGCCGGCGGCGCTCCCAGCCAGGGCCTCGCTCGGGCCCTCCTCGATCTTCAGCAGCTGACGGAGCGACTGCGCCGGGAGTGCCCCTGGGATCGGGAGCAGACCGCGGCGACGATCGTCCCGCATACGGTCGAGGAGTCGTACGAGGTGGCAGACGCGGCGCTCGCCGGTGACGACGAGAAGCTGCTCGACGAGCTCGGCGACCTCCTCTTCCAGGTCTACTTCCTCGCCCTCCTCCTGGAGGAGCGGGGCGCGGGAGACCTCGCGCAGGTCGCGCGCGGCGTGCACGAGAAACTCGTGCGCCGGCATCCACACGTCTTCGGCGACGTGGAAGCGCGAACGGCGGAGCGTGTGCGCTCGAACTGGGAGCGGATCAAGCGCGAGCAGGAGGGCCGCGAGGGCATCTTCCACGACATCGGCGACGGGCTGCCGGGGCTCCTCTACGCGCGCAAGATCCAGCTGCGCGCCAGGTCGGTCGGCTTCGAGTACCCGGATCTCGAGGGCGCGCTCGCCGATCTCGAGGACGAGGTGCGGGAGGTGCGGGAGGAGCCGTCGGGAGACGAGCTCGGCGACGTCCTGTTCGCGGCCGTGAACGTCGCGCGCAGGCTCGAGGTCGATCCGGAGCTCGAGCTGCGGCGGGCAGCGCAGCGGTTCCGCCGGCGCGTCGAGGTTGCGGAGAAGCTCGCCGCGGAGAAGGGCGAGAATTGGAGCGAGCTGCCACTCGAACGGCAGGACGCGTACTTCGACCGGGCCAAGGAGGTGACCGAGTGAGCCGCATCACCCAGGTACACGCGCGTCAGGTTCTGGACTCCCGCGGCAACCCGACGGTAGAGGTCGAGGTCGTCGCCGGCCAGCGCGGTCGGGCGATCGTCCCGTCGGGCGCGTCCACCGGCGTGCACGAGGCGGTCGAGCTGCGTGACGGCGGGGCTGCGTGGAACGGCAAGGGTGTCTCGACGGCCGTCGGCAACGTCAACGGAGAGATTGCCGAGGCGATTCGCGGCCTGGACGTGGCGGACCAGGAGAACCTCGATCGCACGCTGATCGAGCTCGACGGTACGCCGAACAAGGGGCGGCTTGGCGCGAACGCGATTCTCGGGGTCTCGCTCGCCGCCGCGAAAGCCGCGGCTGCCAACACCCACGTCTCGCTCTTCCGTCACCTCGGCGGCGAGCAGGCGACGACGCTCCCGGTGCCGATGCTGAACGTGATCAACGGCGGCGTCCACGCCGACAACTCGATCGACCTGCAGGAGTTCATGCTCGTCCCCGCGGGGGCGGCCACGTTCTCGGAGGGGCTGAGGATCGCGGCGGAGACGTACCACGAGCTGAAGAAGCTGCTCGTGGAGCGCGGGCTCTCGACCGGGGTCGGCGACGAAGGCGGTTTCGCGCCGGATCTGGAGTCGAGCGAGGTCGCGATCGAGGCGATCCTGGACGCGGCCGAGCGGGCTGGCCATCGCGACCGGGTGGCCATCGCCCTCGACCCGGCCTCGAGCGAGTTCTTCTCCGACGGCCGCTACCGCTTCGAGGGGCGCGAGCTCGCTCCCGAGGAGATGGCCGGCTTCTACCGCGACCTTGCCGAGCGCTTCCCGCTCGTCTCGCTCGAAGACGGCAATGCCGAGGACGACTGGGACGGTTGGCGCGCCACGACCGAGCAGCTCGGGGAGCGGCTGCAGCTCGTCGGGGATGACATCTTCGTCACGAATCCCGAGCGGCTGCAGCTCGGCTTCGAGCGGGGGGTGGCGAACTCGATCCTGATCAAGGTGAACCAGATCGGCACGCTGACCGAGACGATCGAGGCCGTGCGGCTCGCCCACGAGAACGGCTACACGGCGGTCATGTCACACCGCTCGGGCGAGACCGAGGACGCGACCATCGCCGATCTCGCGGTTGCGCTCGGCACGGGCCAGATCAAGACCGGGGCCCCCGCGCGGAGCGACCGCGTTGCGAAGTACAACCAGCTGCTCCGGATCGAGGAGGAGCTCGGCAGCGCTGCGGTGTACCCCGGCTGGGGGGCGTTCCCGCGCCTGGCGCGTTAGTACCCTGAGCCGTATGGCGATCGATCGCCGAACCAAGATCGTGGCGACGCTCGGACCGGCGTCGGACTCGCGCGAGCGCCTGCGCGCGCTGATCGCGGCGGGTGTCGACGCGGTCCGCTTCAACCTCTCCCACGGGACGCACGAGGGGCACTCCGAGCGGGCGTGGCTCGTGCGCGAGATCGCGGCCGAGATCGGGCGCCCGGTCGCCCTCATCGCCGACCTGCAGGGGCCGAAGCTGCGCATCGGCGAGCTGGAGGAGCCGGTAGTCCTCCACACCGGCGACGAGATCAAGGTCTGTGCCGAGGAGGCCTGTCGCGACGGCGAGCTGCCGATCGCGCCGGCCGTGATCGGAGACGTGCTCGAACCGGGTCACGAGGTGCTGATCGACGACGGGCTCGTCCGGCTGCGCGTCGACGAGGTCGAAGCGGGCCGCGCGTCGTGCGCCGTGGTCGTCGGCGGCCTCGTCAGCTCGCACAAGGGCGTGAACCTCCCCGGCGTGCCCGTGCCGATTCCCTCGCTCACGCGCAAGGACCTCGCCGACCTCGAGTGGGCGGTCCAGACCGGTGTGGACTTCGTCGCGCTCTCCTTCGTCCGCTCTCCCGCCGACGTCCGCGACCTGCGGGCACTGCTCACGCAGGCCGGCTCGCACGCGCACGTGATCGCGAAGATCGAGAAGTCGGAGGCGGTCGACGTCCTCGACGACGTGCTGGGCGAGACCGACGCGGTCATGGTCGCGCGCGGCGACCTCGGCGTCGAGATCGGCCCGGCGCTCGTGCCGCTCGTGCAGAAGCGGATCATCCACAAGGCGCTCGAGCGCGGGAAGCCCGTGATCACCGCGACCCAGATGCTCGAGACGATGGTGCACTCGCCCGAGCCGACGCGCGCCGAGGCGAGTGACGTCGCGAACGCCATCCTCGACGGCACCTCCGCTGTGATGCTCTCGGGCGAGACGGCGGTCGGGGAGTACCCGGTCGAGGCGGTCGCGTACATGGATCGGATCGCGCGGGCGGTGGAGCCGAGCCTCGATTACCGCCACGAGCTGCCCGAGGCACACGAGAACCCCACGATCGGGCAGGCGATGTCGAACGCGGTCTGCGACCTCGCGGAGGCGCTGCAGTCGAAAGCGATCCTCGTGACCACCTTCACCGGCCGCACCGCGAACGCGGTCGCGCGGCTGCGGCCGCGGCGGCCGATCGTCGCGCTCACACACGTCGACTGGGCGATGCGCCAGCTCGCGCTCGAATGGGGGGTGACGCCGCTCCTGATCTCCGAGACGAGCGACGTCGAGGAGCTCTGGCGCCTCGCCGTCGAGGCGGCGCGGGGGGCCGGCATCGTCGAGAGCGGCGACGGGGTCGTGATCACGGCGGGAACCGTCGTCAACATTCCCGGCACGACGAACGTCATCAAGGTCGACGTCGTCCCGTAGGGGCTGCAGGGCGAAGGACCGCGGAGCTCGCCGCAGAACTCGGCCCGGATGGCTGCGGCGAAGAAGAAGCGTCGCCGGCGCACGCGCGCCGGTGGTCCGATCGCGCGTCGCTGGTTCGCGGTCGCCGCTCTCGTGCTCGTGGGGCTCCTCTACTACCGGCCGCTGCACGACTACTTCGACGCCCGCTCGCAGCGCGCCGTCCAGCAGGCGGTCGTGCGAAAGCTGCAGCGAGAGCAGGCCGCGCTCCAGAAGCGCCTGCGCCATGCCTCCTCGGATGCCGCGCTAGCGGCCGAGGCGCGAACGCTGGGCTACGTGCACCCGGGCGAGCACCTATTCATCGTCAAGGACATCCCGCAGTGGCTGCGCAGGCAGCATGGAGCACGTCATGCTGCCCGCCGTGGTCACCGACGCTGATCGAGCGGTCGTGGCGCGCCAGCTGGGGCGCGAGCCGCGCACGCTGCGCGGCGTCGCGGTCCGGTGCCCGTTCGGTGCTCCTGCTGTGACCGAGCAGAGTCCATATTCGGCGGACGGCGAGCCGTTCCCGACGACCTACTACCTCACGTGCCGGCATCTCGTCGCGGCGGTCTCGCGTCTCGAGGCAGCCGGCGGAGTCGAGCGTTGGAGCGAGGCGACGCGCCTCGATCCCGCGCTCGGCGCGAGCCTGGCGGCCGGCGACGAGGAGCAGCGGCGGGTGCGAAGGCGGCTTGCGGCGGGCGCAAGCGGCAGCGACGGCGGCGCCTCGCTCGACTACGGCATCGGCGGCTCGCGGCGGGGCGGCAGCCTCAAGTGCCTCCATGCGCACGTCGCCTTCGCATTCGCGCGACCCGGCTACGAGCTGGGCGAGCGCATCCTCGCCGAGGTCGAGCCGCGCTGGCCGGGGCAGTGCTGCTCCCGATGAGCCAGATCGAGGTCGCGCGCCAGGAGTGGGAGGAGGGGACCCGCCGGCTCGAGGCAGCGCGGGACGACCGGCGCCGCTACGAGCAGCTGGTCGAGTGGCTCGAGCTCGTGCTCGACGAGCTCCGCAAGCGGGTCGGACAGACGTACACGCTCGCAGAGCTCGCCGCAGCTTACGGCGAGTCGGAGCGCTGGGCCCGCGAAGTGCTCGAAGAACGCGCTGTGGCAGCGTCCTGGCCCCGGGATCTCACCGTCGTTCTGGCCGCCGCGTTCGACGCATATCAGCGCGGCGCTATCGATTACGAACCATGAGGATGTGCGTCTAGACGCACATCCAGGTGTAATAAGTGTGAGTTTTGGTCAAATTCCATCCGATGGCCTACAAAGAGGACGTCACGCGCCGCGAACCGGAGTGGTTGACCCTCGGGCAGGCCGCGCGCTTCCTCGGTGTCGCCCAGAGCACGATCCGCAAGTGGTCGGATCAGGGCCGCGTCCCGGCCTTCTACACCCCCGGCGGGCACCGGCGTTTTCGCCGCGGCGACCTCGAGTCGTTCCTCGCCCGCTCGGGCCCGGGCCGCCAGCAGACGGGCCCGACCGTCCTCCTCGTCGACGACGACGAGCGGATGCGCGAGCTCGTGCGGATCGAGCTCGAGCGCGAGGGCTACGACGTGCAGGAGGCCGCGAGCGCCGACGAGGGCCTCAGCTCGATCGAGACCCACAAGCCCGAGCTCGTCCTCCTCGACGTGATGATGCCCCACGTCGACGGCTGGGAGATGCTGCGCCGGATCCAGGAGCGCCACGGCGCCGGGGCGATTCCCGTCCTGATGTTCAGCGGTCAGGTGGACGACGCCGCGCGCCGGCAGGCGGCGTCGAGCGGCGCCAGCGGATTCGTCGGCAAGGGGTTCGACCTCGGCGAGCTCGTCGACCAGGCCAAGGCGATCGTCCCCGTCTAGCGACTACCGGTCTAGCTGGTACGGGTCCAGCTAGGGCAGGTCCTCGGCGGTGCGCAGCAGGCCCGCGCCGAGCACCCCGAGCGCGCCCAGGAGGCTGACGTAGAGGCCGATCCCGCGCGCCGTCGAGAGGAAGTACGTGTCCGGGACGGAGATCAGACGGATCAGGACGAAGATCACGGCGAGGGCCCCGAGCGCGATCAGGAGCAGCCGGTCCGGCACGGCCGCCGGAAGCTCGATCCCGGCGCTGCGCGACGCCTCGAGAATCAGAGTGGCGAGCCCGACGAAGAAGACGAGCTTGCCGAGGGCTCCGGTGTGCCAGCCGGTCACCGCCAGCGTCTGGCCGTTCGGCAGCGTCCCCGCGTACCAGTCGGTGAACGCGGAGATCGTGAGCACGAGGCCCGAGACCCACGCAAGCCGCACTCCCCAGCTGCCGGAGTCCGGCAGCGCGCGCTCCGGCCGGGACGGGCGCTCGGCGCGGGGCCGGAAGGGACGGGCTGGCTCCGGCGTTTGCACGGGGGCAGTATGGGCACAAAACGACACCGGCGCGCACGGGGTCGCGCCTTCTCCGAGGACGGCGAGGCGGTGCAGAACGTAGAGGTTCAGGTCGAGAGACCCACCGAGGCGGCGAGCGCACCGCCTCCGCTGCCGCTCGACGACTCGGGTTTCGTCGACTTCAGAGTCGCTGGCACGGCCGTCTCCGGAGAGTTCCGGTGCAGCGATTGCGGCTACGGGGCGGTCGTCCACCGGGCGCTTCCGCCGTGCCCGATGTGCGGCGGCACCGTCTGGGAGAGCCGGACTCCGCGCTTCCCGGACTGACCGGCACCGCTCGCGGCGACGCTCCGGCCGGAATACTTCCGGCGTGACCGATCTGCTCGATGTCGACCCGGCGCGCGCCCGTGCACCTTCGCTGGCGGCGCTCGTGCGCGCCGTCACGGCCGCGGCGGGGTCGGCGACCGCCCCGGACGCGTTGCGGATCCTGGCGGAGGCGGCGCAGACGGTCGCCGGCGCGGAGATCTCTCTCGTTCGGGCGGGCGACGAGGGCGGCGACGCGCTCGAGGCGGTCGCCGTCGCGGCACCGCGGGCCCTCGCGGCCGAGCTCTACGGAACCGTGCTACCGGCGGCGGAGCTCCCGGCAGCGCCGGTGGAAGACATCGCCGAGGCGCCAGTCGCGGTTCGCAGGATCGCCGAAAACACCGGAGCCACGCGCCTGCTCCTCGCGCCCGCGCGCGCGAACGGCTGCGTCGTCTCGGTCGAGCTGTTCCGCTCCGGCGAGCCGTTCGGCCCCGAGCAACGGCTCGTCGCGGAGCTGTGCGCCGGGCAGGCGGCTCTCGTCCTCCGCGCGTTCGCGGCGGGGGCGGACGTGTCCTCGCTCGCGCGGCCCGCGCTCGAGCTGGCCGGTGAGGCGCTTGCGGTCGCGCTGGAAGAGGAGGATGCCGCGGCCGAGGTCGTTCGGCTCGCGGCCGGTGTGGCCGGGGCCACCGCCGCCGTGCTCTGGGAGCGCAGCGACGAGGGGCTCACGTCCGCCGCGTCGTGGGGTGTCGGCGCCGATGCCGATCTCGTGGCGGCACGGGACGTAGCCGAAGGGGCGCTCGCCGAGCCTGGGCCCGTCAGCGCCCACGCCGCCGGCCTTCCGCAGGACTGCGCCGTCTCGACCACGTTGTCTCTCGGCCGGCCGGTCCTGGGCGTCCTGCAGCTGTTCCATCCCGCCGGCGAGGAGCCGGAGACGGAGCAGCTCACACGGCTCGCGACGTTCGGCGTCCGTGCCGCGCACGCGCTGCGCACGAACGAGCGGGCGCGTCTCCTCGCGCTCGAGCTCGAGCGCACCCGCGCCCTGCTCGAGGTGATCGTCCAGGCCACTGCCGAGCTCTCCGTGTCGCACACCCTCGAGACCGCGGTCGAGCGCGTCGCCGAGCTGCTCGACGTGGAGCGCGTGGCCGTCTACCTTCGCGCCGCGGGGGAGGGCGAGCTCGAAGCGGCAGCGAGCCGCGGACTCGCCGGCCCGCACGCGCGCGTGGCCGACCGGCTGCTCGACGTCGCCCTCGGGCCGTCGCGCAAGCGCGCCGTGCTCGAGATCGCGGACGTCGGGCAAGATCCGCGGCTGGCGGCGGTTTCGGCTGCGGCCCGGGAAACCGGGATCGGCTCGGCGCTCGCTGTTCCGCTGCTGGCGCGCGGCGACGTCGTCGGGCTGCTC
>DATEPQ010000105.1:0-10101 GCA_035273125.1 Gaiellaceae bacterium | reverse complement strand
CTTCGCATCAGCAGGGCCACGAGCGGGTTGATCGCGAGCGCGAGGAAGATCGCGATCAGGATGTAGACGATCACGGAGCGTGCGACCACGATCACGTGGAGCAGCGCCCAGACCGCGACGATGAGGCCGAGGACGGTGAGGATCGTCTTCACCGGGAAGCGGACGAGACGCTCCATGCGCGCAGGATCTCCTACGCCCCGGACGGTTTACGCCGCTCGCGCCGGCTAGACGACCTCGGCCGCTTCGGCGAAGTGGCAGGCGGAGGGATGGCCCTGGCCGCGGTCGATGAGCGCCGGCTCCTCCTCGGCGCAGATCTGCTGCGCCTTCCAGCAGCGCGTGCGGAAGCGGCAGCCGGAGGGAGGGTTCGCTGGGCTCGGGACGTCGCCCTCGAGCACGATCCGGCGGCGCTCCCGCTCGCGCTTGGGGTCCGGCACCGGCGCCGCCGAGAGCAACGCCTGGGTATACGGGTGCGACGGCGCCTTGTACACCTCGGCGCGTGTCCCGATCTCGACGATCTTGCCGAGGTACATCACGGCCACGCGGTCGGAGATGTGGCGGATGACCGACAGGTCGTGCGCGATGAAGAGGTACGAGAGCTGGAGGTCCTGCTGCAAGGAGTCGAGCAGGTTCACCACGCCCGCCTGGATCGAGACGTCGAGCGCGGAGACGGGCTCGTCGAGGACGAGCATCTTCGGATTGAGCGCGAGGGCACGGGCGATCCCGACCCGCTGACGCTGGCCGCCGGAGAGCTCGTGCGGGTAGCGGTTCCGGTGGCCCTGGCCGAGACCGACCTGGCGGAAGAGCTCGGCGACGCGTTGCGGCCCGCTCCGACGATTCCAGCGCTCGTGGATGCGCAGCGGCTCGGCGACGATCTCGCCCACCGGCATGCGCGGATCGAGCGAGGCGTACGGGTCCTGGAAGACCACTTGCAGCTCCCGGCGGAGACGCCTCAGCTCCGCGCCCTTCTTGGTCGTCAGCTCCTCGCCCTCGAAGCGCACGGAGCCGGAAGTCGCCGGGTGGAGCTGGAGCACGGTGCGGCCGAGTGTCGTCTTGCCGCAGCCGGACTCGCCGACGATGCCGAGCGTCTCGCCGACGGCGAGCTGGAACGAGACGCCGCAGACCGCATGCACCTCTCCCGTCTTGTGGCGGAGGAGCTTGCCGCCGTGAATCGGATAGTGCTTGACGAGGTTCTCGACCTCGAGCAGGACCTCGCCGGTGCGGGCCGGCTCGACGGGCGGTCCCGACCGGGACTCTTCTTCGAGCGTGGAACTCATCAGCCGGAGACCACCTCGGTGTCGGCAGCGATGGGCGCGAAGATCTCCTCGCCGCCCCGTTCCTCGAGCTCCTCCGCGTAATGGCAGGCAGTCAGATGGCCCTCGCCGAACGGGCGTAGCTCGGGCTCTTCCTCCCGGCACCGGTCTCGCGCGAGCGGGCAGCGGGGCGTGAAAGGACATCCGGGAGGCAGATCGACGACGGACGGCGGGGAGCCGGGAATCGGGCGCAGCGGCTCGGCGGCGTCGGTGTCCAGCCGCGGCAGCGAGGCGAGGAGGCCCACCGTGTAGGGCATGCGTGGCCGGTAGAAGATCTCGTCCGTCGGCGCCGATTCGACCGGCTTGCCCGCGTACATGACGATGATCTCGTCGGCGATGCCCGCCATCGCGGCCAGGTCGTGCGTGATGAAGATCACCGCCGCGTTCGTCTCCTTCTGGGCCCTCTGCAGCGCCTCGAGCACCTGGGCCTGGACGGTCACGTCGAGGGCGGTGGTGGGTTCGTCGGCGATGATCACATCGGGATCGTTCGCCATGGCGGTGGCGATCACGACGCGCTGCTGCATGCCACCCGAGAACTCGTGCGGATAGCTGTTGGCGCGCTCGTCGGCCCGCGGGATGCCGACGAGCTCGAGCAGCTCGAGCGCCCGTGACCACGCCTGCTTCTTCGAGACGTTCTGATGCATCTCGATCGCCTCCGCCACCTGCCACCCGACCGTGTACACGGGGTTGAGCGAGGTCATCGGGTCCTGGAAGATCACCGAGATCCTCTGGCCGCGGATGTTCTCGAGCGCGCGCTCCGACAGCCCGAGCAGCTCCCGGCCGCGGAAGCGGACCGACCCGGCCACGCGCGCAGAGCGGGGGAGGAGCCCCATGATCGCGAGCGTCGTCACCGACTTCCCCGAGCCCGACTCGCCCGCGATGCCGAGTACCCGGCCGGGCTCGAGCGAGAAGCTGATGCCGCGCACGGCCTGCACGACTCCCTCGTCGGTCGGGAACGCGACGGTCAGGTTCTCGACTTCGAGCAGCGGCTCGCCGGTCATGCGCGCACCCGCGTCTGTCGGGGATCGAGCGCGTCGCGCAGGCCGTCGCCGACGAAGTTGATCGCGAGGATGATCAGCACGAGGACGGCCGACGGGAAGGCGAACAGCCACCACTCCGTCGTCGCCGAGCCCTGGCCCTCGTTGATGAGGGAGCCGAGCGAGACCTCCGGCGGCTGGATGCCGAGGCCGAGGAACGAGAGCGCCGACTCGATCAGGATCGCGTTGGCGACCGTGAGCGTCGCGTTGACGACGATCGGCCCGACCGCGTTCGGGATCATGTGCCGGAAGATGATGCGCTTGTCCGTCGAGCCGATGGCCCGCGCTGCGACGACGTAGTCGTGCTCGCGCAGCGACAGGAAGGTGCCGCGGACGAGCCGCGCGAGATACGTCCAGAAGACGGCCGCGATGATGATCGCGATCCAGAAGTAGTTGCCGCTCTGCCTCGAGAGCACGTTCGCGAGCACGAGCAGCAGCGCAAGCAGCGGCACCGTCAGGACGAGGTCGGTGAAACGCATCAGCGTCGCGTCGGCAAGCTTGCCGTAGTAGCCGGCGACGGCCCCGATCACCGTGCCGAGCACGGTGGCGATCACGGTCACGATGAAGGCGGTCTTGAGCGAGGTCTGCGTCGCCGTCAGCACCTGGGCGAAGAGGTCGTGGCCGATCGTGTCGGTGCCGAACGGATGCGCGGCCGACGGCCCGCTCGCGAACTCCGGCGTGATGTCGGCGTAGTTCCACTTCCAAAAGGACGGCGCGATGAAGGCGACCGCGACGAGCAGGACGAAGATGCCGAGGCCGGCGAGGGCCATGCGATGGTGGATGAAGCGACGGAACGCAAGCTGGAGCTGACTGCGACCCGCGACATCGGCCTCGCCCTCCGACCCGGGCGGCACGCCCACGGCGCGGTCGGCCGCGTACTCGGTCGCGGCCGTGCCGAAGCTCGCGCCGACGTCTCGCTGTGGCTCAGCCATAGCGGATCCTCGGATCGAGGGCCGCGTAGAGGATGTCGGCGAGGAGGTTGAAGAGCACGACGATGGCTGCCGTGATCACGAGCCAGGCCTGCACCGTGTTGACGTCGGGCGTGAGCGGCCCGCTCAGTCCGTGGAGGAGGAACTGGCCCATCCCCTCCCAGCCGTAGACGATCTCGGTGATCACCGCCCCGCCGATGATCGCCGCGAAGTCGAGCGCGATCACCGTCGTGAGCGGGATGAGCGCGTTGCGCAGCGCGTGGCGGATCAGGACGCGCCGGCGCGGCACCCCCTTCGCGCGGGCGAAGCGCACGTAGTCGCTGTTCAGGACGTCGAGGAGCGACGCGCGCTGGTAGCGGCTCCAGGCGGCGTAGCTGACGAGCACGAGCGTGAGCACCGGCAGGACCGCGTGCTGTATCTCGTCGAGCGTCCGTGCGCCGAAGCCGCCGCTGAAGCCGGCCGAGCTGTCGCCGACCGTGTAGAGGGCCGTGTGGCCGACGGCGTTGTTGACCTTGATCGCGAAGAAGTCCTTGAGCAGGATGCCGAGGACGAAGACGGGGGTCGCGTAGAAGATGTAGGCGAGCGTCGTCGAGACGTGGTCGTCGAGCTTGTACTGCCGGACGGCGCCGAGGATCCCGAGCGCGATCGCGATCACGGCCGCGATGACCGTCGCGGGCAGCACCATCCTCATCGTCACGCCGAGCCGGTCCCAGAGCTGCGGCTCGACCTGACGGCCCTGGGTGCTCTTGCCGAAGTCCCCCTGCACGAAATGGGAGAGCCAGAGCCAGTAGCGGTCGAGCAGCGAGTGGTCGAGGCCGAGGCGGGCCTTCGCCGCGTCGATCGTCGCCTGGGTCACGTGCGGGTTCGCGCGGAGCGTTGCGAGCGGGTCACCGGACTCCGCGACGAGCACGTACGTGAGGAAGCTCGCCACGAAGAGGATCAGGACTCCCGCGGCCGCCCGGCGGAGGACGAAGCCGGTCATCGTCCCTCAGGGCGCGAGCCGCCCGGCTGGTGCGGGCGGCTCACGCGCGTCGGGTCCGGTGCCCCAGGAGGTGCGTCGACGGCTACTTCACTCCCCACTGCGACGCGTTCCACGGGATTCCGGTCGAGCTGGTGTTCGGGAAGATGTTCCCGTACTTCGACGACCAGCCGAAGAGCTGCGGCTGCTGGAAGAGCGGCAGCGTCGCCATGTCCTTCCAGAGCAGCGCGTCGACCTTGTTGTACAGGGCCGCCGCCTTGGTCGTATCCACGGTCGTCAGCGCCTGGTTGAACAGGGCGTCGACCTTCTTGTCGGCGTAGTGATCCCAGTTCGACCCGCACACCGTGGTGTTCGTGTACGAGCAGTAGATCGACTGGTTGCCGGACGCGAAGGGCGTCGAGACCCAGGCGAACTCGATCATGTCGAACTCGCCCTTGGGGCCGATTGTGCCGAAGAGCTTGTCGGCGGTGTAGTTCTGGATGTTGATCTTCACGCCGATCGCCTTCATCTGCGACTTGAAGAGCTGCTCGATGTCCGACCGGACCGGCACGCCGGCGGTCGTCGAGATGCTCAGCGTGAACGGCTTGCCCTTCTCCGGCCCGAAGTTCGGGTGGAAGTAGCCGTCCGACCCCATCGTCATCCCGGCCTTTTGCAGCGTCTTCTTCGCGAGCGACGGGTTGAACTTGCTGAAGTTGCCGCTCACGTCCTTGTACTCGGGCTGCGTCGGCATGTAGATCCGGTTGTTCAGCGCCTTGAGGCTGTGGTCGATCTCACCGGCCGACCGCGCCGCGATCGTGTTGCGGTCGGTGCCCCAGGCGATCGCGTGGCGGATCGCCGGCTTCGCGAGATACGGGTTCGACTCGTTGAAGTCGATGTGCTGGAACTCGAGGCCCGGCTGGACCGAGACCTGGAAGCCGCTGATCGATTTCGTCGCGTTGTAGAAGTCGAGGCCCGGCAGCGCCGGATTGACGAGGTTGACCTCCCCGTTCTGGACCGCAGGCGGCTGCTGGCTGTCGTCGAGGATGAAGCGGAAGATCAGCTTCGAGAGATGCCCCTTCGGACCCCAGTAGTGCGGGTTGGGCACCTCGACGAGGTTGGAGCCCTGGCTGTAGCTCTGGATCTGGTACGGGCCGCCGGAGATCTTCGCCGCCGGGCCGAAGCTCGCAAAGCCGTCGTTGAAGCCGACCTTCTTCGCGATGTGGGCCGGGATGAGCGGCGAGAAGAGCCCCTTCCAGTCGCCGTATGGCTTCGAGAAGACGACGGTCACCGTCTTGTTCCCGTTCGAGCCCGTGACGGACTTGATCTGGTTGTAGCCCGAGGTGCTGGCCGGCTCGAAGGGCTTACCGCCCTTGTCGGTGTACTTCGGGTTGCCCGACTGCGCCTGCCAGTTGTAGATGAAGTCGGCGGCGTCGATCGGCACGCCGTCCGACCACTTCGCCTTGGGGTTGATCTTGTAGACGATCGTCTGCGGGTTCTTCTTCGTCAGCTTGACGCTCGTCACGAGGTTCTTGTCGGGCGTCGGCTTCAGGCTCGGAGGGGTGATGAAGACGCTCGGCCACACCGGATCGAGCACCTCCTGCAGGACGAACTCGTTCTCGGACGCGTTGAGCACGTTGAAGCCCGCGAGGTCTTCGTCGAGGGCGAAGGTGAGCGAGCCGCCCTTCTTGACCGAGACGGTTTTCGTCGCCCCTGCGACGCCGCTGGTCGTGTTCTGGTTGCCGGTGCTGTTGGTGCTTCCACCCCCGCATGCTGCGAGTGCGAGGAGGACGGCGCCGGCTACAGCGAGCGCGGCAACCGTCCGGACACGTGGTCTGTCGGAACTGGCCGAACGCATGGCTGCCTCCTGATTCGGGCGCTCGCGCACGGCATCCAGTGGCCGCGGGGAAGCGCGCCTTTCTATTTCGTACTGCGTTCTTTGCCCGACGCGGATGCTCTCTATACCTCTCGTAAGAGAGGGCTTACACGTTCCGAATAGGTGCGAAACCGCCGAGGGGCCGCACGGTTGCGCGGCCCCTCGGCACTGCTGCGTCGGCTGCTGGGCTCAGCCGTCGCGGCCGTGGTCGTCACCGGCATCGTGCCCGGGCCCGTCGTCGTTGCCGCCCGTCGAGGCGCGGGAGGCCGCGGTCGGCGCCGAGTGAGAGGCGGTGCAGGTCTCACCCGACCGGGTTGCGCGGGCGCTGATGCGGTCGGCGCCGGGCCGGTCGGCGACGAGGCGGCGGATCTCGAACGAGCCGCTCGGTGCGCGAGTGCTGGCGGTGAGCGAGGCGACGCGCGCGCCGTTGCGGCGGAGGGTGACCTGCCACGGAACGCCGTTCCGGTTCTGGTCGACCTCGAACTCGACCTCGATGCGCCCGTCGTCGCGGCTCAGCTTGAGCTTGCTCGTCGACTGCTTGGTGCAGGTGCCATGGACGGTGATGCCGCGGTGGTGGCCGCCCCTCGCGGAGGCGACCGGAACCGCGAGGAGCGCGGCTGCGAAGAGAGAGAGCGTGAGCGGGATGAGGGAGCGAGACATGGCTGGTGATCCTTTCGGGAGTTGTGCAGGGCTGCGGGCAGCGTCGCGATCTCCCGGTCCGAGCCGCAATGGGACATTGGTCGGAGTCGAGCCCGGAGCGGCCCCGGAACGGCGATCATGAAACGCATGGCTTCGACTCCGGCCCCGAACGAGCCCGTCGCGGCGCCGACGGTGCGGTCGGTGATCGTCCGCTTCGCCGCGGGGACGCTCGTGGCGATCGCGATCGCCGTCGTGGGCGGCTATTTCGTGCTGCGGGCGGTCGCGATCGACGAGGCGAAGCGGCAGACCCGCGACCGGGTGCAGGAGGAGGCAAAGCTCGTCAAGGGATCCGTGAGCGACGGGCTCTTGCAGGGGCGTCCGCAGGCGGTGCGGAAGGTCGACGACGTCGTGGTCTCGCAGGTGCTCAGCGACTCGATCGTGCGCGTGAAGATCTGGTCGCCCGCGGGCCGCGTCCTCTACTCCGACGAGCCGGCGGAGATCGGCGGCCGCTTCGAGCTCGGCGGCGAGGAACAGGAGCTGCTCCGGAACGGCGGCGCGCAGGTGGAGGTGACGGACCTCAGCCGTCCCGAAAACGCGCTCGACCGTCAGCAGGGGCGGCTGCTCGAGGCCTATACCCGGATCCGGACTCCCTCCGGCAAGCTGCTGCTGTTCGAGATCTACCAGCGCTTCGGCTCGGTCACGGCCGACGCGCGCCGTCTCCTCGCGGCCCTTGCGCCGCCGATCCTCGGGGCGATCGGTCTGATCCTGCTCATCCAGGTGCCGCTCTTCTGGTCGCTCATGCGCCGGCTGCAGCGGAGCCACGAGCAGCGTGAGGGCCTGCTCGCGAATGCCGTGACGTCGTCGCGGCGCGAGCGGCGCCGCGTGGCGTCGTACCTGCACGACGGCCCCGTGCAGGAGCTCGCAGGGCTCGCGTTCTCGCTCGCGCCCGTCGCCGACGACGCCGCGGTTCGAGGAGCAGAGCAGGAGGCCACCGTCGTGCGAACCGTGATCGACCGCCTGCGCGGAACCGTGCGCGACCTGCGCGCGCTGCTCGTCGATCTCCACCCGCCGACGCTCGCGAGCGCGGGCCTCGACGCGGCGCTGCACGACCTCGTCAGCCCGCTCTCGGCGCGGGGCACGAACGTCGAGTTGCGGGTCGGGGGCGACGAGCGGCTCGACCCGGACACGCAGGCGCTCGTCTATCGCGTGGCGCAGGAGGCGGTCCGCAACGTGATCGGCTACGCGGACGCGAGCAACGTATCGGTCGAGGTCGGCGTCGTGGACTCGACCGTGCGACTGCTCGTCGCGGACGACGGTCGTGGCTTCGGGCCGCAGACACGGGAGCAACGCCGCGCGGAGGGCCATCTCGGCCTCTCGCTCGTGGAGGAGCTCGCCGAGCAGGCGGGCGGCAGCCTGGCCGTCGACTCGAGTGAGGGCGCAGGGACGCGGGTCAGGCTCGAGGTTCCGCTGAGGTGATCCGCGTGCTGATCGCCGACGACCACGGCGTCGTGCGCGACGGCCTGGCCGGCGTGATCGCCGCGCAACCGGATCTCGAGGTCGTCGCCACGGTCGAGAACGGCGCCGAAGCCGTGGAGTCGTGCCGCACCTCGCAGGCCGACGTCGTGCTGATGGACCTCGAGATGCCGGTACTCGACGGGATCGAGGCGACACGCATCATCCGGGCCGAGCGCCCCGCCACGGCGGTGCTCGTGCTGACCTCCTTCTCGGACGCGCGCAGGATCACGGCCGCCCTCGATGCGGGCGCGGCCGGCTACCTCCTCAAGGACACGTCAGCGGACGACGTGGTCCGCGGCATCCGGGCGGCCGCCGAGGGCGGGGCGCCGCTCGATCCGCAGGCCGCGCGGCTCCTGCTGGAGGCGCGGGACGCGCCCGATCCGCTCGCAGGGATCTCGCCACGCGAGCGCGAGGTGTTCGCGTTGCTGCTCGACGGCTTGCCGAACAAGCTGATCGCGCAACGGCTCGGCATCAGCGAGAAGACCGTCAAGACCCACCTGACGAACATCTTCCGGGAGATCGAGGTCACCGACCGTTTGCAGGCGGTCCTTTGGGCCGAGCGCCACGGTCTCCGGCCCGATCTCTCCTCCTGAGTCGGACCAAGGTCCCATTGCGGAGCGGGGCCGCTAACCGCACAGTGGGGACATGACCCGTCTGCTGGCATTCGCGCTCCTCCTGCTCGCTCTCTCCGCAGGCGCCGCTCAGGCTCGTGGCGACGAGCACGGTGGAGGTGGCGGCGACGTGCGGGTCGCCGGCAGCTGCGGGCGCGGCGTGAGCTCGTCGCTCCGGCTGCGCGTGGACGACGGCCGGATCGAGGTTCGCTTCCGGCTCGAGCAGAGGCGCGCACGCGGCGTCTGGCGGATCACGGTCGTCCACGAGCAGCGGGTCTCCGCCCGCGCGACGAAGCGGACGACGCGCAGCGACCGCTCGTTCGAGTTGCGGCGGCAGTTGGCGGATCTCCCCGGTAGCGACACCGTCGCCGTGCATGCCTGGGGGCCGCTCGGCCTCGGTTGCCGGGCGACGGCGACGCTGCCCGGCTGAGCCGCGCCTCAGCGGCCGGCCGCGTAGCCCTGCCGGCCGCGAGGGTTCGCGCCAGCCGTGAGGATCCCGCCCTGCTCGCGCCCGACGGCGGTGACGCGGCCGAGCGTCCACGGGCCGGACACCTCGACGTCGTGCCCGCGCCGGCGCAATCCGTCGATCGTCTCGGCGCCGGCCCGCTCCTCGACGGCGACGTGCCGCGGGACGGTCTCGCGCGGATAGAAGCTCGAGGGGAACGCCTCGGTGTGGTGATTCGGCGCGTCGATCGCCGCCTGGAGGTCGAGGCCGTGATGGACGTGGCCGAGGAAGACGTGCAGCGTCCACTGGTCCTGCTGGTCGCCGCCGGGGGTGCCGAGAGCGAGTCGCGTCCCGTCGGCGCGCGCGGCGATGGTGGGCGAGAGCGTCGTGCGCGGCCGCTTGCCGGGCTCGAGCGAGTTCGGCAGGCCCTCCTCGAGCCAGAACATCTGCGCGCGTGAGCCGAGCGGCCAGCCGAGCGCCGGGATCGTGGGCGAGCTCTGCAGCCAGCCCCCGCTCGGGGTCGCCGAGACGAGGTTGCCGAACCGGTCGGCCACGTCCAGGTGCACCGTGTCCCCTCGCGTCGGCTCGCCCGCGCCGAGCGCGACCGTCGCATCGACGAGCGACGGCAGCGTTCCCTGTCCCGGACGGAGATCGCCGCTCGCCTCGTCCTGGATCAACAGGCGCCGTTCGGCCGCGTACTCGGCGGACAGAAGGCGATGTAACGGTACAGCTACGTCACCGTACATCGCGTCCCTGTCCGCAAAGGCCAGCTTGGCCGCCTCCG
>DATEPQ010000104.1:0-7836 GCA_035273125.1 Gaiellaceae bacterium | reverse complement strand
GGCGACGCGCCCGGGCTCGCGGAGGAGGCCGGCTTCTCGGGCGCCGCCGTCGCCGCCGTGGCGGCCGACACGTTCGGCCAGGCGCGCGCCGCGGTGGCGGCGATCGAGATCGAGTGGGAGGAGCTCGAGGCCGTCCTCGATCCGGACGAGGCCGTCCGCCGTGGGCTCCTCAGCGACGAAGAGCCGCGGCGCCGCGAGCGCGGCGACGTGGACCGGGCCTTCGCCGGGGCGGATGTCGTCGTCGAGGCGGCCTACCGCACCCAGACCGTCCTCCACAACTCCCTCGAGACGCACCAGGCCACGTGCGAGTGGCAGGGCGACACGCTCAACGTCTACATCTCGACGCAGTACATCTGGGGCATCCGGCACGCGGTCGCCGACGCGCTCGGCCTGCCCGAGGACAAGGTGCGCGTCGTGTGCGAGTTCATGGGCGGCGGCTTCGGCTCGAAGAACAGCCCCGACGAGTACACGTTCGTCGCCGCCGAACTCGCGAGGCGGACGGGGCGGCCGGTGCGCTGCGCGCTCACGCGCCGCGAGGAGCACACCTCGGCGGGCAACCGCAACGCCACCATCCAGCGGCTCCGGGCCGGAGCGACGAGCGACGGGACGATCGTCGCGCTCGAGGGCGAGTTCACGAACTCCGTCGGCTGGTCGGGCTGGAACGCCTCCACCGAGGGGCCGATGCAGATGCTCTACGACTGCGAGAACGTCCGCACGGTCACCTACGGAGCGAAGCTCAACACGCCGCCGATGAAGGCGTTCCGCGCGCCGGGCTTCGTCGAGGGGACGTTCGGGCTCGAGTGCCTGATCGACGAGCTCGCCGCGCGTCTCGACATCGACCCGCTCGAGCTGCGACGCCGCAACTACGCAGGCTCGAACGACGGCACCCCGTTCTCCTCGAAGAACCTCGAGGATTGCTATCGCCGCGCCGAGCCCCACTGGGAGCGGCGGCACGAGGTTCGCGGGCGGTCCGATGCGGTCTGGAAGCGCGGTGTCGGGATGGCCAGCCAGATCTGGTACGGCGGCGGCGGGCCGCCCTCGTACGCGTGGGTGCGGCTCGGCTCCGACGGACGCGCGACCGTGATCACCGCGATGCAGGACATCGGCACGGGGACGCGCACCGCGATGGCGCAGATCGCCGCCGAGGAGCTCGGCCTGCCGCTCGAGCACGTCGAGGTCGTGCTCGGCGACTCCGCGCGCGGACCGTACGCCTCGATCTCGGCCGGCTCCTCGACCCTGCCGTCGATGGGGCCGGCGGTGCGGGCGGCAGCGGCCGACACGAAGCGGCAGGTGATCGAGATCGCGGCCCAGCGCTACGACCTCGAGGAGCGCGTGCTCGACATCCGGGACGGCCAGGTCGTCTCCGCCGACGGCAACCTGTCGGTGCCCCTCGAGGAAGTCGTCGGTCTGCTCGAGGAGGCGCAGGTCCTCGGCAAGGGCGCCCGCGGTCCGAACCCGACCGGGATGAGCGTCCTCACGTTCGGCGTCCACGTGGTGGAGGTCGCGGTCGACGTCGAGACCGGCGAGGTCGTGGTCGAGCGCGTTGCGGCGATCCACGACGTCGGGCGGATCGTCAACCCGCTCGGCGCGTCGAGCCAGGTCGAGGGCGGCGTGATCCAGGGCATCGGGCACACGCTCTCGGAGGAGCGGCTGCTCGACCCGGAGACGGGCCGCGTGCTCACGACGTCGCTCGACGCGTACCGCATGCCCACCATCGCGGACGTGCCCGAGATCATCTGCGAGTTCGTCGACCGGCCTGACGAGCACCTGACGAACCTCGGCTCCAAGGGGCTCGGCGAGCCGCCGATCGTCCCGATCGCCGCCGCGATTGCGAACGCGATCCGCGACGCGACCGGCGCCGACGTGCACGAGCTGCCGATCACGCGCGAGGAGATGCTGCGCGCGCTGCGCGAGGCCGAGGAGCGCGCTCGGGAGAAGGAGAAGCGTGGAGCTCCTGCGGCCGTCTAGCGTCGCAGAGCTCGACGGCGGGGTTCCCGTCCACGGCGGCACGGAGGTCGTGCCGTTGCTGCGGGAGGGACTGCTCGAGGCCGAGCGGCTCGTCGACGTGCGCGGCGTCGTGCCGCGCGGCGTGCAGGACGGCGTGATCGGCGCCGGAACGACGCTCGCCGAGCTCGAGGTCGAGCCCGCGATCCCGGATGCGTTGCGCGAGGCGTGCCGGCTGGCGGCGTCCCCACAGCTCCGGAACATGAGCTCGCTCGGCGGGAATCTCCTCCAGGCGACGCGGTGCTGGTACTGGCGGCTCGGCTACCCGTGCCGGCTGCACGGCGGGGACAGGTGTCACGCGCGCGACGGCGAGCACCGCGAGCATGCGATCTTCGCGAACGAGTTCTGCGCGTCGGCGCATCCGTCCGATGTGGCGGCCGCGCTCGTCGCGCTCGGTGCTCGGCTGCGCACGAACCGGCGCGAACTCGCGGTCGAGGACCTGTACCGGCTCCCTGACGAAGGTGACCGGAGGACGACGACGCTGGAGGACGGCGAGCTGCTGCTCGAGGTCGAGCTTCCGCCGGTGGAGGCGAGCGTTTACCTGAAGGCGATGGACCGCAAGCGCTGGTCGTTCCCGCAGGTGGGCGTGGCGGTCGCCCGCGCCGGTGACGAGACGCGGATCGCCCTCGCCGGCGTGGCCCCGATCCCGTGGCGGCTCGAGAGCGTCGATGACCTCGACAGCGCGACCCCGCTGCCGCGCACCGAGTGGAAGGTTCCACTGGCGCGTGCGCTCACGCGCCGCGCCCTCGACGCACTCGGCTAAGCCATGTCCGTTCCGGACACGGCCGGAACCTGGTTCCGGCCGTGTCCGATGGGGACGTGGCCGAACGCGACTGTGACGAGTTACTGAGCACAGATTGTGGCGCGGGCCTTGTCTCTCGAGGACATGTCCGGTACCTGGTACCCGACATGTCCGTTCACGCCATCGTCCTCGCGGCAGGCGCGTCTTCCCGCTACGGGGCGGAGCCGCCGAAGCAGGTCGTGTTGCTGCCCCGCGTGCTCGCGGCGTTGCGCGCGAGCTCGGTCGACGAGATCGTCGTCGTCAGCGGAGCGCACGAGCTGCCCGGCGACACCGTCCCCTGTCCCGACTGGGAACGCGGCCCCGGCGCCTCGCTGCGTTGCGGGTTCGCCGCCCTACCGCCCGAGGCTGAGGCCGCGGTCGTCGTGCTCGCCGACGGGCCCAACCTCGATCCGCGCGCGATCGACCGCGTGGTGGAGGACTGGCGTGCGAATGGCGGCGACGCGGTGGCGGCGACCTACGACGGCATCCGCCTCCATCCGGTCCTGCTCACGCGGGCGCTCTGGGACGACGTGCCCGACGAGGGCGCGAAGTCGCTCCCGGCCCGGCTCGTGCCCTGCGACGACCTGCGGCCGCCCGGTGACGTCGACGTCGCTAGTCCAGCGGGATCCTGAGCGCGGCCAGCTTCTGCTTCAGCTCCGCCGGCATCGGCTCGTTGGCCGCCTTGCGCACGTAGATCCGCAGGCTCTCCTCGAACTTGTAGCGCCTGCGGCAGTCCACGCACTCGGCGAGATGCGCCTCCGCTGCCCTCATCTCCTCGTCCGTGAGGACGTGGTCGAGGTAGGGCTGCATCATCTCCTCGCAGTGCGCACAGGGGTCCTTCATGTCGCCTCCTCCAGGGCGGACTCGGCCAGCTCCCGCTTCAGGATGCGGCGCCCTCGATGCAGCCTCGACATCACCGTGCCGACCGGGATGTCGAGGATCTGGGCCGCGTCCGCGTAGCTGAAGTCGCCGAGGTCGACAAGCACGAGCACGTCGCGGAAGTCGTGCGGCACGGCAGAGAGCGCCGTCACGATGTCGTCCTGCGACAACCGCTCCACGACCTGCTCCTCGTCGGAG
Organism: Gaiellaceae bacterium; assembly: GCA_035273125.1. Classification (GTDB taxonomy): domain Bacteria; phylum Actinomycetota; class Thermoleophilia; order Gaiellales; family Gaiellaceae; genus Palsa-739. The sequence goes on along the minus strand of DATEPQ010000104.1, from coordinate 3,974 downwards.
ATCCCGTCTCCGTTCTCCGCGAGCTTGTCGTAGAGGAAGTAGTCGTTCGCCTCGAGCGGCGTCATCTGCGGTGCCCGCTGCTGCCGCCGCCCGCGGTCGATGTTGAGGTTGGTCAGGATCCGCAGGAGCCAGGCGCGCATGTTCGTGCCGGGTGTGAACGACCGCCAGCTGCGGAACGCTCGCGCATACGTCTCCTGCATGAGCTCGTCCGCGTCCTCGCGGGACGACGCAAGGTGCCGGGCGACGCGGTACACCTGGTCGGAGAGGGCGAGCGCGTCCTCCTCGAACCGGACGCGGTCGCGCGCCTCGGTCGCGAGCCGCTGCCCCTCCTCGGGCTCCGCGTCCATGCGGCCCACCGTACCAGCGTGACCCATTCCCTCCCGAACGGCGCCCGGGACGTTGCTATTCCGCCGGAGCGGGTACGGAAGCCGCATGGAAGAGAGACCAGAGACCGAGGCACGTCCGGAGAGCGAGCCCACGTCCCTCGACGACGGCCAGTCGATGGAGCCGGGCCAGGGGCCCAAGGACAAGGATCCCGCGCTCGAGCAGCTGCACGGAGTCCCCTCCGACCCTGTGCCGGGCGACCCGGACGACGCGGCCTAGATCTAGACCGCCGCGAGCTCGGGGAAGCCGGCCTTCGCGAGGCGTTCGACGATCGCTTCGCGGCTGGTCTGCTCGTCGTCCCAGGCGAGCGTCACCTGTCCCATCAGGTTCGCGTTGGCGCCCTCCAGCCCCTCGTGGCCCTCGAGCGTGTGCGCGAGGCGCATCACGCAGCGCTCGCAGCGGACACCGCTGACCTGGATCGTCTCGCTCTGCGTCGCCATGATCTCAGCCTAACGTCAGCGCCGCGATCTCCCGCACGGCATCCTCCGGCCCGAGTGCGAGCTGGCGCTCGGCCTCCGGGCCGCCGCCGTCGCGCCCGGCGGCGTCGCGCCGCGCCGCGTACTCGTCGCGGTCGTGCGGCGGACCGTCGAACTCCGCGGCCTCCCGGACGAGCCGCTGCACCTCGGCCGCCAGCTCCACCGTCCGGCGCAGTGACGTCGGCTGGTCGAGGACCCGCACCTCGAGCGTCCCGTACTCCGGCCGCGGCCAGGCATCCCAGTGGCGGCGCTTGCTGTCGCCCCGGGTCGCAGCCTCCCAGTCGTCCCAGCTCCGCAACAGCGGAGGAGTGCCACCGGTGGGCATCTCGAGCAGGATCTGCGAGCGGATCGAGCGCCGGCCGCTGTCCGCACCCTCCCAGTACGGCGAGTTCGCGGAGGCGGCGAGGAGACCGGGAAGCGCAGGGAGAACGCCCTCGAAGGCGCGCAGGCAGGTCTCGGGATCAGGCACGGAGACGTGGACGTGGAGCCCGCAGACGTGCTGCCGGTAGAGCTGCGGCCCGAGCTGAGCTTTCAGGCGCCGGTAGCGCTCGACCGGCACGAGCGGCACCCGCCCGCACAACGTGGGATGCGAGCCGGTCGCGAGCACCGCGAGGCCCTGCTCGGCGGATCGCTCGGCCACCTCGCGCCGAAGCGCGCGAAGCTCGGACTCCACCTCGTCCGGCGTCTCGACCACCGGAGTCGTGATCTCGACGAACGACTCGAACAGCTCGGGCTTGATCCGCTCCGTCGCGTCGCCGAAGACGCGCGAGAACCCGTCGCGCGCCGGCTCGAGCGTCCCGGCGTCGACGAGCATCAGCTCCTCCTCGACGCCGAGCGACCACTCCGGCGCCGCCCCGAAGCGACTCAGGTCCACGCAGGCCCTCTTACTTGCCGCGGACGCCGTGCACCGGCCGGCCCGCCGCCTCCCACGCGTAGTACGAGGCGCTCGGGCCGAAGTCGATCTCGTAGGAGATGATCCGCGGATTGCGGCCGACCTCCTTCGCCCGCTGCGCGTGGCGCAGGAGGTTGGGGTCGTCCTGCTCCTCCCAGACGAGCACCAGATGCGCGGCCGTCATGAAGGTCGCGACGAAGAGGCAACCGGGCGCCGGGCACGGGAACGGATCGGTGCTGACGCAGAACCAGCCGACGTGCTCGTGGCCGTCCTCCGTCCAGAGCTCCTCGGCCTCCTGGGGGATGACGTGCTCGACGGTTCCGGCGGTGCCGGGCTGAATCTCCTCCCGCCTCACCTGCGCAAAGGTAGCGACACACCGGCGCCGGTCGCTACCCGTGCAGGAGAAGGGCCCAGACGCCTCCGACTACCGCGGTCCCCACGGTGATCCAGGCAACGTAGTCGCCGACGACGCCGCTGTGCGCGAGGCGGAGGACCGCGATCGGCGGCCCCAGCACGGATCGGAGCGGAGCACGGACGAGACCCGGCAGCTTCCGCCGATAGAGCCCGCCGAGCGCGAGCCCGACCGCGATCACCGCTCCGCCGATTCCGTAGAGGACGCTGTCCGTCGTCGTGTGCTCGACCGCCACCGGCAGTCGGGGAGGCGCAGGCGGCTCGTGGTTGCGGAGGACACGGTCGACGTACGCGACGCGGTCGCGCGCGCGTCCGGCGGCGTCCTCGACCCGCTGCCCGAGCCCCGGCGCAACGCTGGCGGCCAGGCCCAGGACGAGCAGCACCGCAGTCACTGCGAACAGGGCCGGCATCGAGGCCGTGCGCTCGGGCGGCGACTCCGCGGGCTCGTCCGAGAGGAGGGGGTCTTCGGTCGGTCCCCAGCCGAGAAAGACGCGCGCTCCCGCACGGAGGATCGCCGCCGACGACACGCCCGACGCGATCATGAGCAGCGGCTGCACCCATTCGATTCCGCCGAGCGTCGCTCCCTCGTCGATCTGCGCGTGGCCGAGGTAGCTGCCGACGTACGGCACTCCTGCGAGAGCGAGCGCCCCGAGGCCGAACATGACCCCGAGCACGGGCATCGACCGTCCCTTCCCGTGCAGGACCAGCTCGTCGATGCCGTCGAAGCTCACGAGCAGGATCCCGCAACAGAGGAAGAGGGACCCCTTGAGGAGCCCGTGGGAGAGCAGGAGGTCGGCCGCCCCGCCCAGCGACTTCTCGTCGAGGAGCGCGATCCCGACCAGCGCGACCCCCATGTGACTGATCGTCGAGTACGCGAGGAGCCGCTTGAGATGTCGCTGCAGGAACGCCATCACGGCTCCCAGCAATGCGGTGAAGACACCGAGTGCGAGGAGCACCGCACGAACGTCGTGCGCCTGCGGCGCGAGCGAGGCGTCGAACACCGTCCAGTAGCAGCGGGTCACGCCGAGCAGCCCGATCACCACCATCACGCCGGAGAAAAGGAGGCAGACAGGTGCAGGCGCGACGGCGTGGGCATCGGCGAGCCAGAGGTGGAAAGGCACGATGGCGGCCTTGATCAGGAAGCCGCAGACGAGCAGGGTCAGCGCGACGATCACGAGGCCGTCCGGCCGTTGCCCGCTCAGCTTCTGGCCGATCTGGGCGAGGTTGAGCGCCCCTGTTCGCGCGTAGAGCAGCGCGATCCCGGTCAGGATCATGTAGGCGCCGACCGTGTTGGAGACGGCGAAGTTGATCGCTCCCTGCAGCGGTCCCATCTCCCCGATCTGGAAGCCCGCCAGCGCGTAGGCGGCAACGCCCATCAGCTCGAACCAGACGAACATGTTGAAGATGTCGCCGGTGAGCGCGAAGCCGGCCATCGCGCCGCCGAAGAGCAGGATCAGCGTGTCGTACGGCCTCGCCGCGTCCCGCAGAAACGACCACGAGTAGAGCATCGACGCGAGGACGAGACCGGTTGCCATGGCCGCCACCCCGGCCCCGAGCGGGTCCGCGACGAAAGCGACTCCGATCGCGGAGCCGTGACGCGGGGTCCAGCCGCCGAACCACGTCAGCTGAGTCCGGCCCTCGCTTTCCAGGAGGATGATGAGCGAGAAGGCGAAGGCTCCCGCTGCGCCGATCACGCCGAAGGCGTCCCCCAGCCGGCGCGGCAGCACGTGGTCACCGGCGGTGGTCACGGCCGCGGCCAGCAGCGGGATCACGACGGGAAGTGGCAGGAGCCAGCTCATCCGCTCATGTCC
>DATEPQ010000103.1:0-8915 GCA_035273125.1 Gaiellaceae bacterium | reverse complement strand
AGGAGCTGTCGGAGGTGTCGGGCTGGCCGACCATTCCGCAGGTGTTCGTCAAGGGCGAACTCGTCGGCGGCGCCGACATCACGCAGGAGCTGGCCGAGAGCGGAGAGCTGCGGACGATCCTCGAGGAGAAGCTCGGGGAGGACTACTCGGCCGGCGCCGAGGAGCGCGTCGTCGACGTGCTCAGCGGCACCCGCATCTAGACGCCTCCTCCCGGTGTGTCAGTCGCCGGCGGCTCGCGTTGACCCGCGGCCGAGCCCGCCCTACGCTCACCGGATGAGGCAGAAGGTCGTTGCGCCCAATGGCCTGCGCTGGAAGGTCAAGCGCCTGGTCGTGCCGACGGGTATGCGGCCGCTGACCCGGACCGAGATGCTCGACGTCGCAACGCCGCGACGCACCGTGGTGGACGGGATGTCGCGCCAGATCCCGGATGCCATGGGTGCCTGGACCGGGCCGATCCCGCTCGGCTTTCTCCTCATGCCGCTCGTGTTGCCGCTCGTCCCGCTCGTGCTGCTCCTGCGGCGCTGGCGGCTGCTGCCGTGGACGATCGAGGCGCGGGCGCATCCGTGGGGCAGGCGCTATCCGCCGATCGTCCTCACCTACGCCGTCCACGGCGACGAGGACAGCCGGCGTACGTTCCGCCAGTTAGTCGAGGCCCTGGCGCGTGGCGAAGGCGCGCCGAGGATCGACGGCGCGGAGAAGGTGAGCGCGGCGCGGCAGCCGCACGACGGCCCGCCGGTCGTCGGCACCGGCAGGTGAAGCTAGGAGCCGGGCGGCGTCAGTTCCTCGCACTCGAGGCAGACCCACTCGCCCTCGTGCTCGGAATCGGCGCTGAGCGCGCCCGGCACCATCGTCACGCCGCAGATCGGACAGATCGGTGGACGGTCGTCCGCTTCCACGGCCGCGTCGCTACGAGCCGGACGAGCCCGAGACGATGAACGCAACGAGGTCGTTGAGCTGCTTGCCCGAGAGCGACTTGTCGAAGGTCGTCGGCATGATCCCCTTGCTGTAGCCCTTCGCGATGTAGGCGTCCGGGTCCTCGATCGACTCCTTGATGAAGTCGGCGAGCTTCTTGTTGTTGTCGGCCTTCGCGTCGGCTGCCGGCGCCTTGTCGAGGTCGGGGCCGATGGTGCCGGTCGCATTCGCGGGCTTGAAGGTGTGGCACGAGGCGCAGCCGTTCGCGGCGAAGACGGCCTTGCCGGCGGTCGCGTCTCCGCCGCCGCCCGAGGACTTCGTCGTGGCGGCGGAGCTGGTCGTCGTCCCGGGGGTGGAGGACGTGCCGCCGGAGGTCGTCGCCGGCGACGATGTCGAGCCGATCGCGACGGTACGCGTGACAGTCTGCGAGGAGTCGCCGAGCGACGTGTAGTGCCCGACCGCCCAGCCGGCGAATCCGGCCGGGAAGAGGAGCGCCGCGAAGAGCACCCAGATGAAGACCTCACCGGTCGAGGTCCACGGATTCCGGCGTCTCGGGCGCGGCACGGGCGTGAGGCTATCGACTCGGGCGACGGGGCGTTGCAGCTACCTGCTAGGTAGGGGCCATGGCGACCACCACCGTCAGTCTCGCCGCGATCCGGCGGCTCGCCGTGTCGACGCAGGGGTACGCGCCACGCTTCCGCCGCGCCCGGCCCGGCGAGGTGGAGGAGGCGGTCCGCCGCCTGAGCGCGGTGCAGCTCGACTCGATCACCGCCGTCGACCGCGCACACCGTCTGACGGTGTCGAGCCGCATCGGAGCCTACGACGAGACGGAGGTGCAGGGTCTCCTCGGATCGGGCCGCATCTTCGAGTACTGGGCGCACGAGGCCTGTCTCCTCCCCATCGAGCTCTGGCCGCACTGCCGCCGCACGATGGAAGGCGGCGCGCACTGGCGCTTCCACGAGCAGGCCATGCTCCGCCACGGGGATCTCGTCGAGCCCATCCTGGAACGGATCCGCGCGGAGGGCCCACTCGGCTCGCGCGACTTCGAGGGCGCCGGCGACGGCAGCAGCATGTGGAACTGGAAGCCGGCGAAGGCGGTACTCGAGGCCCTCTGGGATCAGGGAGTGCTCGCCGTCGCCGAGCGTCGGTCGTTCCAGCGGCGCTACGACCTCGCCGAGCGCGTGATCCCGCGGGCGTTGCGCGATGCGCCGATCCCGGAGGAGGACGAGACGCTACGCACGCTCGCGCTGCTCGCGGTTCGCGCCCGCGGCGCGCTGACCGAGCCGGCCATCCGCGAGCACTGGCGCCTCAAGGGCGGACGCGCACGCCTCCATCACCACGTCCTCGCGCTCGTCGACGAGGGCCTGCTGCGCGAGGTCCCCGTCGACGACGACGGCTCGCCCTTCTACGTCGACGCCGAGGCGGAGCTCGACGGCACGCCCGCGCCGCCCGTCCTCCTCTGCCCCTTCGACAACCTGCTCTGGGACCGGCCGCTCCTCGAGCGGCTCTTCGGCTTTCGCCACACGATCGAGGTCTACAAGCGCGAGCACGAGCGGCTCTACGGGTACTACGTGTTGCCGCTGCTCGTAGGCGACCGGATCGTCGGCCGCGCCGACCTCAAAGCCGACCGCGCCGAGGGCGTGCTGCACGTCCGGGGCTTTCATCCCGAGCCGCGCGTACGCGGGGATGTCGGCGCGAAGCTCGAGCGGGCAGCGGCCCGGCTCGCGCGCGTGCTCGGGCTCGCGGAGGTGCGGCATGCGTGAGGTGCCGGTGGAGGAGGCGCGCCGCATTGCAATCCGCGCCCAGGCCCTCGACGGCAGCGCACGCGGCGTGCTCGACACCGTGCGCCGGCTCGGCTATCTCCAGCTCGACCCGATCTCGTCCGTCGCGCCGCCGCAGCACCTCGTCCTCTGGAGCCGGCTCGGCGCCTGGGATACCGCCGAGCTCGACCGGCTGCTCTGGAAGGAGCGGAAGCTCGTCGAATGGCGCGCGTTCGTCTACCCGAGCGAGGACCTGCCGATCCTGAGGGCGTTCATGCGGCGTCGCGACCGGCCACACGACCAGCGGGTCATCGAGTGGATCAAGGCTCGTGCGGCGTACCGCCGCCACGTGCTGCGGGAGCTTCGCGAACGCGGTCCGCTCCTCTCGCGGGAGATCGCGGACGCGCCGAGCCACAAGCGCGAGGACCACCGGTGGTGGGGTCAGCGCCAGATGGGCCTGATGCTCGAGCTCCTCGCCGACCGGGGCGAGGTGGCGGTCGTGGGACGGCGCGGCAAGCAGCGCGTCTGGGACCTCGCCGAGCGCTGGTACCCGGAGACCGAGACGCTCCCCCTCCCGAAGGCGCGCAAGCTCTACGACGAAAAGCGCTTCCGGGCGCTCGGCGTGCGGCTCCAGCGCGGGAGGCTGGTCGCGCATCCGGAGGCCGAGGACGGACGCGTGCCGACCCGCACGACGTTCCTCTCGCCGTTCGACCGGCTCGTCCACGACCGCGCTCGCACCGAGGCGCTCTGGAGCTTCTTCTACCGGCTCGAGATGTACGTCCCTGCGGCGAAGCGGGAGTACGGCTACTACGTCCTCCCCATCCTCCACGGCGACCGGCTCGTGGGGCGCATCGAGCCCGTCTTCGACCGCAAGTCCCGCAAGCTCGACGTCAAGGGCGTCTGGTGGGAGCCCGGGGAGAAGAAGCTCGACCTCGCCAAGCCTCTGAGGGAGCTCGAAGCCTGGTTAGCATCGACCTGATGGACTTCGAGACCCGCGCCATCCACGAGGGGCAGGAGCCCGACCCGGCGACGGGCGCGATCATCACGCCGATCTACCAGACGTCGACCTACGTCCAGGACGCGGTCGGCGAGCACAAGGGCTACGACTACTCGCGCGTCGCGAACCCGACCCGGCATGCGCTCGAGACGGCGCTCGCGTCGCTCGAGTCGGCCCAGCACGGAATCGCCTACTCCTCCGGGCTCGGCGCGACGACGACGCTCATGCACCTCCTCAACCCGGGCGACCGCGTCGTCCTCATCGCCGACGTCTACGGCGGCGTCTACCGGATGACCTCGCAGGTCTACGAGCCGAAGGGCTACCGCTTCCACTACCTGCCGGCGGAGGACTTCCCGAACCTCGCCGAGCACCTCGACGAGAAGACGCGCATGGTCTGGATCGAGACGCCCTCCAACCCGTTGCTCAACGTCGTCGACATCGCCGCCGCCGCAGAGGCGACGCACGCGGCCGGCGCGCTGCTTGTCGTCGACAACACCTTTGCGACCCCGTACCTGCAGCGACCGCTCGAGCTCGGCGCCGACGTCGTCGTCCACTCGACGACGAAGTACCTCGGCGGCCACTCCGACGTCGTCGGCGGGTTCGCGGCGACGAACGACCCGACCGTGGCCGAGCGCCTGCGCTTCCTCCAGAAGTCGCTCGGCGCAGTGCCGGGGCCCTTCGACTCCTGGCTCGTGCTGCGCGGGATCAAGACGCTCGCGGTGCGGATGCGCCAGCACTGCCTGAACGCGATGGAGGTTGCCGCGGTGCTCGACCGGCATCCGCGCGTCTCGCGGGTGTTCTATCCCGGCCTGCCGACACACCCCGGCCACGCGATCGCGGCGCGCCAGATGCGCGACTTCGGCGGCATGGTCTCGTTCCTCGCGGAGTCGCCGGAGGAGGCCGAGGCGATCGCCGCGCGCACGCGGCTCTTCCAGCTGGCGGAGTCGCTCGGCGGCGTCGAGAGCCTGATCGAGGTGCCGGCGCGGATGACGCACGCCGCCACGGCCGACGCACCGTTCGCGGCGCCCCCGAACCTCATCCGCCTCTCCGTCGGGATCGAGTCGGCCCAGGACCTGATGAACGACCTCGAGAACGCGCTCGTGCCTTCCGCCGCGCGGGCATGAGCGGCGCCGTCGTCGTCTTCGTCGAGATCCCGTCGGGGTCGCGGAACAAGTACGAGTGGGACGAGGAGCTCGGCGGCATCGTCCTCGACCGGCGCCTCTTCACCGCGATGGCCTACCCCGCCGACTACGGCTACGTCGAGGGGACGCTCGCCGAGGACGGCGACCCGCTCGACGCGCTCGTGCTCGTCTCCGATCCGACCTTCCCGGGCTGCCGGATCCGGGTACGCACGATCGGCGTCTTCCACATGGAGGACGAGAAGGGCCCCGACGAGAAGCTGCTTGCGGTGCCCGACGGCGACCCGGCCTTCGAGCGGATCCAGGACATCGACGACGTGGCCGCGGAGCTGCGCGACGAGATCGAGCACTTCTTCCAGCGCTACAAGGATCTCGAGCCGTCGAAGCGGACGGAGACGGGCGGCTGGGGGAACCGCGCCGAGGCGGAGAAGATCCTCGCCGCCGCGCGCGAGCGAGCCTAGGCCGGCTCGAGAGCGACGAGCCGCTCGCGGACGCGGCGGGCGAGCGGGACGACCCCTTTGCGTTCGTACCGCTCGAGCGCCTCGTGCCGGGCCGCAACCGCCTCGTCGCGGCAGCCGGCGGCCTCCAGCACTCGGCCGAGATCGTAGAACGCATCGCCCTGATGCCACGGAGAGTCGGAGAGCAAGGCGAAGTCGACCGCTTCCCTTGCGCGTTGTTTCGCCTCGAGGTGCTCGCCACGCGCCGCATGGACGAGCGCCTGAGCCTGCCGCCAGATCCGCTGAGTCTGGACATCGTCGGGCCCGCGAGTTCACGCCCCCGCCGGGCCAGGAGCTCGGCCTCGTCGTAGTTGCCGAGCTCGCACAACGCACAGCCGAGCAGCGGCGCGTACGTGGACAGCTCCCCGAGGTTGCCGATCGCCTCGAGGGCGTCGCCGACTCGCCGAGCGCCGTCGAGCCCACGACGTCGCAGAACAGCACCGTCACGAGCTTCCGATGCGCGCCGCTCGCCATCGGCCGACTCTACGCCTCTAGGATCGTCGCGATGGCCCCAGAGCCCATCGACCTGCACCATCTCGGCCGCGAGCGGATCATCGCGAGCTACCTGCTCGACACCGAGGACGGGCCGGCGCTCTTCGACTGCGGGCCCACGACGACCATCGCCGCGCTGAAGGCGGGTCTCGCCGACCGCGGTCTCGCGCTCGCCGACGTCCGGCACCTGCTGCTCAGCCACATCCACCTCGACCACGCCGGAGCCGCCGGGACGCTCGTCCGCGAGCATCCCGGGCTGCAGGTGCACGTCTCGGCGATCGGCGCGCCGCACCTCGCCGATCCGTCCCGGCTCGAGAAGAGCGCGCGTCGACTCTACGGCGACACGTTCGACTCGCTCTGGGGCGAGCTGGCACCGGTGCCGCAGGAGAACCTCCACGCGGTCGAGGAGCGCGTGCTCGGGCTCGACTGCTTCCCGTCCCCGGGGCACGCCTCCCACCACGTCTGCTACCTCGACCCCGACGGGACGCTCTACGCCGGCGACGCGTGCGGCGTCCGCGTGCTCCCGGGACGTTTCGTCATGCCGCCGACACCGCCGCCGGACGTCGACGTCGAAGCGTGGGAGCAAACCCTCGACGAGATCGAGCGGCGCGGTCCCGAGCGACTGGCCCTGATCCACTTCGGCGTCGCGGAGGACGTCGGCCGCCACCTCACCGAGTTGCGGCTCAACCTGCTCGACTGGGCCGAGTCGGTCGAGGGCGGTGCGACGGAGGAGGAGTTCGTGGAGTATGCGCACGCCCAGCTCACCGACTCGCGCGAGGACGGCCGGACGTACGACCTCGCGATGCCGCTCTGGCAGTCGTACCGCGGCCTCAAGCGCTGGGCCGAGAAGCGGGCGGCCGGCTTGTCAGCCGACGCCTAGCGCGGCACGATTCGGGGCGTGACCGGCCCGCTCCGCCTTCCGGCCTTCCGCTTCCTGTTCTCGGCGCGCGCCGTCTCGTACGTCGGGACGTACCTCGCGCCGATCGCAGTCGCGTTCGCGATCCTCGACAACGGCGGCGGCGCGACGGCGGTCGGCCTCAGCTTCGCCGCCTGGAAGCTGGCGCAGGTGACGATGCTCTCCTTCGGCGGCGTCGTCGGCGACCGCGTGCCGAGGCGGATCGTGATGATCGGCTCCGACATCGCGAGCACGGCCGTGCGCGCCACGATGGGCGTGCTCCTCGTCTCCGGTCACGCAGAGGTCTGGCAGTTGATCGCGCTCCAGGCGTGCGGCGGCGCTGCGGTCGCGTTCTACTCGCCCGCCTCGTACGGGCTCGTGCGGGAGGTCGTGCCGGAGGATCAGCTCCAGCAGGCAAACGGATTGCTGGCGATCGCGCGCTATGCCGCCTTCCCTCTGGGCGCCGCGATCGGCGGCTCGATCGTCGCGCTCATCGGCTCAGGCCCCGCACTCCTCGTGGACGCCGGCACGTACGCTGCCAGTGCCGCCCTGCTCTCGAGGATCGACGTCGAGTCGATCGCCCGCGCCGGGGCGGGCTTCCTGCGAGAGCTGCGGGAAGGCTGGAGCGCCTTCGTCGAGCAGACCTGGGTCTGGGTGCTCGTCCTCTACATCTCGATGTACTTCCTGATCACGTACGCCCCGTTCTTCGTGCTCGGCCCGTATGTCGCCAAGCACACGATGGACGGCGCGAGGTCCTGGGCGTTCGTCGTCACCGGCGAAGGTGTCGGCTCGCTGCTCGGCGGGCTGGCCGGCCTCCGGTGGCGGCCCCGTCAGCCGATGGTCTTCACGGGACTACTCCTGATGGTGAGCGCAGTCCAGAACGTGCTTCTGGCCTTCCATCCGACGACCCTCCTGCTCACGCCCGCCGCCACGGGCGCGGGGTTCGCCTTCGCCCTCGGCTCGGTGGTGTGGGACACGACGTTGCAACGGAAGGTCGCGCCCGAGAAGCTGGCCCGCGTCGCGTCGTACGGCTGGATGGGCGCGATGGTCTTCCTGCCCGCCGGCTACGCGCTCGCCGGCCCGATCGCGACGGCGATCGGCCTCAAGACCTACCTCCTGGTCGCCGCCGGTTGGATCGTCGCGAGCACCTTCTTCGTCATCCGTCTCCGCGCCGTCCGCGAGGTAGGGCTCGAGGACGCGACCGACGCCGTGCCCGCTCCCGCTCAGTAGGCTCGGCCGGCCATGCCGCGCGTGCCCGTCCCGCCCGAGGTCGACGCCTTCCTCGCCCGGCCGAACCCGGCGGTCGTCGCGACCGTGAGCCCGAGCGGCGCGCCCCACACGGCCGCGACCTGGTACGACTGGGAGGACGGCCGCGTCCTCCTGAACATGGACGAGAGCCGGCTGCGGCTCCGCTACATGCGCGAGAACCCGGCGGTGGCGCTGACCGTCCTCGGCGAGGACAGCTGGTACGCGCAGGTCACGCTGCTCGGGCGGATCGTCTCGCTCGAGGACGACCCGGACCTGGCGGGGATCGACCGTCCGCTACTACGCCAAGCCGTTCCACAGCAGGGACGCGCGCCGCGTCACTGCGTGGATGAAGCCGGAGCGCTGGACGAGCTGGCCTCTTCCGCGCTGAGGTCCTCGGTCTCGACGATCCAGAGCGGGCCGTCGCCGCAGTCGAGCCGCCGCGCGCCCTCGACCTCCGTCAACGAGGTGGCGAGCACGCGGACGGGCTCGCCGTCGAGCTCGAGCAGCGCGCCGCGCGTTCCGCCGAGCGACATCGCGTAGCGCCACGCCCAGGCGAGCCGGTGCACCTCGGCCGCCGGACGCGAGGGATCGAGCCAGGCGTCGTCCTCGGTGAAGAACGTCTCGTACGAGCCGCCGTCCTCCTGCGGCGTCCCCTCGTCGCCGGCCGCCAGCCGTTCGAGCGCCTCTGCGAGCGCCTCCATCCCTACCGGGCCGACGCGCGCGTAGAACGCGTCCGGCGGCTCGTATTCGCCCAGCGGGACCCGCCTCTGCGCGAGGATCGGCCCGGTGTCGAGCTCCGCGTCCATGCGGTGAAAGGTGAATCCGGTCTCCTCGTCGCCCTCCCGGATCGCCCAGGCGACCGGCAACGGACCGCGATGCCGCGGCAGGAGTGACGGGTGGCCGTTGAGCCAGCCGAGTCGCGGCACGACGAGAGCGTCGGGCGTGATCTTCCACGGGAACCCCATGCAGACGGCG
>DATEPQ010000102.1:0-4920 GCA_035273125.1 Gaiellaceae bacterium | reverse complement strand
TGGCCACCGACGTAGGCCGAGTCTGCCTCAACCTCGCCCGTAAGCGGGCCGGTGTAGTCCTGCTCCATGAGGTCTTGGCGGATGAGGTGCAGCATCCGAAGCGCGGTCTTGTAGTTCACGCCAAGTTCGCGCTCCAACTGCTTCGCGGCGACCTTGCGCCGGTACGACTCGCGGGGCTTTCCGCCGACGAACGTCTCATCGGCCTCCACTTCGCCCGAGAGCGGCGCGTCGTCCTGGGTCATGAGTTCGTTGCGGATCTTATTGAACATCCGCCACGCGGTCTTGTAGTGGACTCCAAGCTCGCGCTCCAAGTGCTTCGCGGAGATCCCGCATCGAGTGCTAGTGATGAGGTACATCGCGTAGAACCACAAGTGCAGCGAGGTCGAGGACTTGTGGAAGATCGTCCCGGCTGTCGGGTGGACGTGATGCCCGCAGCCGGTACACGTCCACGACTGACGCCGCTGCGTCGTCTCGTAACGCTTGAACGTGCGATTCCGGTCGCACTTCGGACAGTGGGCCGTTTCCCCATCCGCCGAGTAGCGGTTGCGCCAGAGCCATTCCAGGCAGGCGTTGTCGTCGGGGAACTCGCGCATGAACTCCATGAGCGAGAGCGTGGATTCAGAGGATTTGCCGCGAGTAGGCTTGAGGCGGTCAACCGGGGGCATCTGTCGCTCCTTGTTGGCAAGAGCGCGTCGCGGGCTGCTACCTGCGGCGCGTTCGCTTTATCTAAGCCAAATATTAGGGGTCGGATCGGACAGACAAAGGGGGCGTTTCTACAGTGAAGGGACAGTTCCCGTCAAACCGCAAAGAAGGTGACCTGCTCGCCGAACGACGCGTCAGTTGCAGACAAGGACCGATGCGGCCGGGGCGCCAGGGCGCCCCTGGGCCGCAAGGACCCAGGTGTCTGTGGCAACTGGGCGATCGCATTTTCTCACGAAAGCAGAGCCATGCCTCCCTCGACCGAGGGGACTCGCGTTGCCCAGGGCTAGCATCCGAGCATGCTTCCGGACGGCGTTTACCACTGGACGGCGACACATCCCGAGTGGGAAGGACCGGTGTCGGCTTACGCGCTCGACGACGGCGAGCGGCTGGTCCTCGTCGATCCGATCGCGGTGCCGGACGACGTCCGCGCGCTGTTCGGATCGCGCGAGGTGGTCACGGTTCTCACCTCGACCTGGCACGAGCGCGACGCCGCCTCGCTCGGCTTTCCCGTCTGGGCGCCTGCGCCCGATCGCCCGGAAGACCAGCTCGTCCCTGCGACGCGCTACGCGATCGGCGACTCGGTGTTCGGGCTGGAGGCGTACCCCGGCCGTGAGGGCCAGCTCGACCTCGTGCTCTGGAGCGAGCGGCTCGGCGCGGTGATCGCCGGCGACACCCTGATCGACCTCGGTAACGGGCTCGAGATTCCCGCGAGCTGGCTACCGGAAGGCGTCACGGTCGAGGAGGTCGCGGCAGGGCTGAGGCCGCTGCTCGACAAGGACGTGCAGCACGTTCTGCCGACGCACGGCGAGCCCACGGATCGCGCGGCCCTCGAACGCGCGCTCACCTGATCCGCCCCGATCGTGGCTGAACCTCGTGCCAGGTGCAGGATCGACAAGTGGCTGTGGGCGGCGCGTTTCGCGAAGACGCGGAGCGCGGCGACCGATCTCGTGCTCGCGGGACACGTCAAGGTCGGCGGCGAGCGGGTCAAGCCCGCCCGCGAGGTGACGCCCGGCGACACGCTCGAGATCCGGCTCGGCCCGGTCCGCCGCTTCGTCGTCGTGACCGGCCTCGCCGACCGGCGCGGGCCGGCGAAGGTCGCCGCGACGCTCTACGAGGAGACGCCGGAATCGCGTGAGGAGCGGGAGCGGCTCACCCTCGAGCGCCGCCTCGCACGTCCGCTCGGGGCCGATCTCGGAACCCGCCCGACGAAGCAGGAGCGGCGCCGCCTCGACGCGCTGCGGCGCGGTCAGCGGCGCCGGTGAGGTGGGTCGCGCTCCTGCGCGCCGTCAACCTCGGCGCCCGCAACAAAGTGCCGATGGCGGAGCTGCGAAGGCGACTCGCCGCGGCCGGCTACGAGGACGTGCGGACGTACATCGCGAGCGGGAACGTCATCCTCGAGGGGCCGAGGAGCCGGACTGCGCTCGCCGGCGACCTCGAGCGCCTCGTCGCACGGGAATTTCGGATCGATACGACCGCGATCCTGCGCAGTCCGAAGGAGCTCGCCGCCATCGTCGCCGGCCATCCGTTCGGCCCGGACACGTCCCACTCGCACGTCGTCTTCCTCGCCGCGAAGCCGAAACGCGACGCGGCCGACCGGCTCGCCGCCCTCGATCCCTCACCCGACCGGGCGGTGCTCGCGGGAGCCGACGTCTATCTCCGCTATCCCGCCGGCTACAGAGGTGCCCGCCTGTCGGCGGCGCAACTCGAGCGCCTGCTCGCCGTGCGTGGGACGCACCGCAACTGGCGGACGGTGGCGAAGCTGGCCGAGCTCGCGGCCGAGGCGTAGGCTCGCTCCGACAACGCAACCGAAGGGAGAGCTCCGATGGCAGTGGCACGCGTCGTTTCGTTCGAGGGCGTCAACGCCGACCGGATCGCGGAGATCAAGAGCAGGATCGAGGGCGGCGAGCCGCCGGAGGGGATGCCTCCCTCCGAGCTCATCATCCTGCACGACGCCGAAGGCGAACGGTCGCTCGCAATCGTCGTCTTCGACAACGAGGACGACTACCGGAAGGGCGACGAGATTCTGAGCGCGATGCCCGGTCCGGAAACGCCCGGCCAGCGAACCTCGGTCGGCAAGTACGACGTCGCAGTCCGCGCCAACGCGTAGTCAGAGCGTCACCTCGGCCGCGGGGCCGACGCGGCGGACGTAGCGCGGGACAACGTCGAGGGCGTTCTCCCGCGCGCAGCGCTCGACGTCGGCCTCGAGGCCGTGCCGCTGCAGGTTCGCGGCGCTGCGGCTTGCGCCGAGCCCCTCGAGCGGACTCGGGAAGCTTTGCGCGAGCAGGATCGCCGCCCGGGCCGAGTCGGCCGGCTCGCCCCCGAGCGACTCGGCGATGCGGCCGGCGCAATACGCGTCGTCGAGCGCGAGCTCGCCGAGCACGCCGGCGCAGAGCACCGCGACGTCCTCCCCGCTCCCCCGCGCCGCCGCCGCGACCGCGTCGAGGTTGAGGAGCGAGCCGACGTAGACCCCCTCGAAGCGCTCAGCCGCTGCGACGAGCAGCCGCGTCCCGTTCGTCGTGGTCAGGATCAGCGTCTCGGACGCGGGTTCGCCTTCGAGCTCCCGCGGGGAGTTACCGAAGTCGAAGCCGTCGATGTACTGGAGCCGCCGCTCGCCGGCCAGCTTCGCCGGTCCCTCGGTCTCCGCCAGGGCTCGCGCTTCGTCGATCTCTGCGCAGCAGAGAACGCGGCGGTAGCCGGACGCGAGCGCCTGGCAGATGGTGGAGGTCGCGCGGAGGACGTCGACGACGATCCCGACCGGAGCGGGCGTCAGCTCGCCCGGCGTGAAGGCAACGTGGACACGCACAGCGGGGGCTAGGCTAGCCCGGATGTCGACGGTCGAGACCCGTTACTGCTTCCGGCATCCCGACCGCGAGACCGGGCTCTCCTGCTCCGACTGCGGCCGCCCGATCTGCGCCGACTGCGCGACGTTCGCTCCCGTCGGGATCCGCTGCCCCGATCACGCCGGCGTTCGCAGCAGCCCGGCGGCGAGGATCAAGCCGCGCCCCGTGCGGCGCGCGCCCGGCCTCGCCCTCGCCACGGGGAGCGCGCCCGTCACGATGGCTTTGATCGCGATCAACTGCCTGATCTACCTCGTCACGGTGGCGCAGGGCCACAGTGGACTGAACAACCCCGGGGGCAACCCGCCGCGAGGTCTCTACCTCGACTGGCTTCTCTTCGGGCCACTCGTCGTGCATGGGGGCTGGTACCGGCTCGTGACCTCGATGTTCCTGCACGGC
Source organism: Gaiellaceae bacterium (assembly GCA_035273125.1). Lineage (GTDB taxonomy): Bacteria > Actinomycetota > Thermoleophilia > Gaiellales > Gaiellaceae > Palsa-739. Next base: position 982 of record DATEPQ010000102.1, on the reverse strand, counting down.
TTCCTGTGGCACATCCTGTTCAACATGCTCGCGCTCTGGTTCATCGGTAGGCCCGTAGAGCAGTATCTCGGCCGCGCGCGCTACATCGGCCTCTACTTCGTCGCGGGACTGGCGGGCTCGGCGGGCGCGCTGCTGCAGGCGCCTCTCGCCCCGACGGTCGGCGCGTCGGGAGCGATCTTCGGGATCCTCGGCGCCATGATGATCATCGAGTGGCAGATCACCGGCCGGCTCGCGGGTCAGGCGATGACGTGGATCGTGATCAACCTCGTGATCAGCTTCTCGTTCTCCGGCATCTCCTGGGGCGGCCATGTGGGCGGTCTGATCGGCGGGATCCTCGTCATGCTCGGCTACGGCCACTGGGGGAACCGCGGGAGGGCACAGTTCGGCCAGCTCGGCCTCGGCGGGATCCTTGGCCTGGTCGTCGTTGCGGCCGGCAGCGTCGCAGTCGCGTACTTTCGCGTGCGCGGCTACGCCTAGCGCTCGTCGGCGAGGAACGCCTCGCGATCGAGCAGCCGGCCGCCGGTCAGCCAGGCGAACGCCGTCAGCTCGCGGACCTGGACGTGCGCCGCGTCCGGGTCGTCGTCCGCGTGCTCCGCCTGGTAGCCGCGCAGCCAGACGCGGACGTCGTCCGCGGAAGAAGCGTGGAACTCCGTCTGCCCGTCGACGAGTAGCTCGTACTTGGCCATCGCTAGCCTCCGGCCTGGACGTACTCCGCCCGCTTCGCCTCCTGGAGGGCCGCCTGCGCCGCGGCGAGGCGCGCGAGCGGGACGCGGTACGGGGAGCAGCTCACATAGTCGAGCCCGATCCGGTGGCAGAACTCGACCGAGGACGGCTCGCCGCCGTGCTCGCCGCAGATGCCGAGCTTGATGTCCGGCTTCGTCTCCCTCCCCCGCTCGACGCCGATCCGCATCAGGTCGCCGACGCCGTCCTGGTCGAGCGCCTCGAACGGGTTCCGCTCGAGCACGCCGTCCTCGAGGTAGAA
>DATEPQ010000101.1:0-18500 GCA_035273125.1 Gaiellaceae bacterium | reverse complement strand
CTGCGGACCAAGGGCCGCTCTCCGAAGGGAGTCCGGGTTGGCAATCCAGACGCACGCCGAGGCACACGAGATCGCGTGCCGGCTGCTCGACAACATCGAGACGGTCGTGCACGGCAAGCGCGAGCAGATCACGCTCGTCGTCGCAGCCCTGGTCTGCGGAGGTCACGTGCTGCTCGAGGACGTGCCGGGGACCGCGAAGACGGTGCTCGCGCGCGCTATCGCGCAGTCGATCGACGGAGCTCGGGCCTCCCGCATCCAGTGCACGCCCGACCTGCAGCCGACCGACGTGACCGGCCTCTCGATCTTCAATCAGCGCGAGCGGGATTTCGAGTTCCGGCCCGGCCCCGTGTTCGCGAACGTCGTCCTCGTGGACGAGATCAACCGCGCGATGCCGAAGACGCAGTCCGCCCTGCTCGAGGCGATGGCCGAGCAGCAGGTCACGGTGGACGGCGTCACCCGCGAGCTGAGGGAGCCCTTCCTCGTCATGGCGACGCAGAACCCCATCGAGTACGAGGGCACGTTCCCGCTACCCGAGGCGCAGCTGGACCGCTTCTTCGTGCGCACCACCCTCGGCTATCCGGACGCCGAGGACGAGAACCGGATCGTGGACGAGCAGCTCGGAGGCCACCCGTTGACCCGGCTGGAGGCCGCCGTCGACGTCGCCGACATCGCCACGATGAGCGCTGCCGTGCGGGAGGTGTTCGTGCACGAGGCCGTCGCGCGCTGGGTCGTCGAGCTGGTGCGCGCCACGCGCGGTCTGGAGATGGTCGCGATCGGCAGCTCCGTGCGCGGCTCCCTCGCCCTCAACCGCGCGGCGCGCGCCTGGGCGATGCTGAATGGCCGCCGGTACGTGACGCCGGAGGACGTCGAGCGGCTGTTCGTTCCTGTGCTGATGCACCGCCTCCTCTTCCGGCCGAGCTTCATCGCCGAGATCCGGGACCGCGGCTGGGAAGCGGCTTCGCAGGAGGTCCAGCTCCGCTGCCTCGAACAGGCGCCGAAACCGGGCTTCGACATCGACCTCGACGTCCCAGCCGCGGCGGTGTAGGGCTTGGGCATGCCCGCCGTGCGGGTGGTGGACTAGTCAATGGCGGCAGGGACCTTCCCGCTGATCCCCCGCCGCCGAGTGATCGGCCTCGCCTTCGGCGGCGTGCGCAGCGTCCGCCGCGGCAGCGGCTCCGACGTCGCCGGCTCCCGCCAGTACGTGCCGGGCGACAATCTCGCCTGGATCGACTGGGCGGCGTCCGCGCGGCTCTCCGCCGTCCGCGACAACGACGAGTTCATCGTCCACGAGTTCTTCGCGGACGAGGCCCCGCACGTCGTGATGGTCGCCGACCGCAGGCCGTCGATGGGGATCCGCCCGTCACCGCTGCGGCGGCTCGACAAGCCCGCAGCACTGCTCGAGAGCCTGCGCCTGATCCGCGAGAGCGCGCGCATCACCCGCAGCCTGACGGCCTACTTCGACGAGGCCGAGGGCCAGACGCACTGGCGCCCGCCCCGCAGCGAGCGCTTCGCGCCGCAGGGCTCCCTCGAGGGGAGGCCGTTCGAGGCGCCCGTCGACACCGTCTCGCGCGGCCTCGAGCATCTCAGGCGGCAGCGGCGCGAGCTGCCGACCCAGACCTTCGTGTTCGTCCTCTCGGACTTCCTCGTTCCCCCCGACGAGCATGCGTGGCAGCGGACGCTCGAGCACCGCTGGGAGCTCGTGCCGGTCGTGCTCCAGGATCCGGTCTGGGAGCGATCGTTCCCGGATGTGGGCGGCGTGACCATGCCGTATGCCGACCCGGACTCCGGAGCCGTCGTGCCCGTCTACCTGACACGCGCCGAGGCCGAGCGGCTGCGCGACGAGCACGAGACACGGCATGCGGAGCTCTTGAAGTTCTTCCGCTCGTTCGGGACCGAGCCCGTGCTGATCGACTCGCACGATCCGGGAGCGATCCTCGGCGCGTTCCTGCGCTGGGCCGACCTCCGGATGATGGTGCGCGGAGCGCTCGTATGAGGCGCGCCGGAGTCGTAGCCGCCACCGCGGTGCTCGCCGCGCTCGCAGCCACCGCGGCCGCGCGCGCGGACGTGCCCCCTGTCCAGGGCGGCTCCGTCCTCGGCCGCAACCTGCCGCTCAAGGTCTACGCCTCGGTGACCCCCGCGGTGCACACCTTCGGCGACGCGATCACGGCCCGCGTCGCGGTCCTCGCCGATCAGAGGTGGGTCGCACCGGCGAACGTGCGCACGATCGTCCACTTCGCCCCGTACGAGGCCGCCGGGCCGCCGACCGTGACCCGCCGGAGCAATGGGCGCTTCCTGCAGCTGACCTGGAGGTGGAAGCTCCGCTGCCTCACCATCGCGTGCCTGCCGGTGACGAAGAAGAAGAGCGACCTGGCGCACATCTTCCGGTTCAGTCCCGCGCACGTCGAGTACCTGTCGCCGCAGGGGCAGGTGCGGTACTCGGTCGATGCGTTCTTCCAGCGGGTCGCCGCCCTCTCCGAGCTCAGCCCCGACGAGGTCAGCGCCCTCGAGCAGCGGAGTCTCATCTGGTACTACCAGTCGAACGTGACCCCGGTCTCGGCGCCGCACTACCGGGTGTCTCCGGATCGCGCCTTCTGGCTCGCCGTCGCGCTCGCGGCCGTGCTCGGGGCGGCGGGCATCCTCATCGCGGGGCGGTGGGCGCTGCAGTTCCGGCCGACCCGTGCCGCCAGGGCGACGGCCGAGTCCACGTCGCTCGAACGGGCACTCACGCTGTTCTTCTGGGCGCGGGCGAACAACGACGAGACGCTGCAACGAAAGGCGCTCGAGCGCGTCGCCGACGAGCTCCCGTTCGACGTCCACGAGCTCTCCGAGACCGCCCGCGCGCTCGCCTGGTCGCCGGAGACGCCCGAGGAGGAGGACGTGGAGGAGATCTCCGAGCGCGCAGGCATCCACCGCCGTAACGGGGAGGGCGAGCTGTGAGAGGCACGACGTTCGCCCGCCACGGCGCGACCCGCCTCGGGGACCTGGCGCGCCTCTCGGAGCCGGCCCACCGCACGACCGTCGTGCGCATCGGGCTCGCGCTCGCGCTCACCGCGACGCTCGCCGCGGCGATCCTCCTCGCCCGCACGGCCGGCAGCGGCCGGGCTGCGGTGCTCCCGGTCGGCGCTAAGACCGGCGTCGTCGTCCTCGACATGTCCGCGAGTGTCGCCGGGCCCACCTTCGAGCGGGTCGGAGCCGTCGTGCGCGGCCTCGTCGCGGCGAACCAGCCGGTAGGCCTCGTCATGTTCTCCGACGTCGCGTACGAGCTGCTTCCTCCCAACTCCCCGCCGGACGCGCTCCAGCAGTTCCTCCGCTTCTTCGTGCCGGAGCGGGTCAAACGCGGGTCGCCGATCTTCGGGCAGAGCCCGTGGAGCGTGTTCAGCGGCGGAACGAGGATCTCGACCGGCCTCGCCGCCGGCCTGAACGCTCTGCGCCGGGCGCGCCTGCCGCACGGATCGATCGTGCTGATGAGCGACCTCAACGACTCGCAGAACGACCGCGACCCGCTCATCAAGGAGGCGGGGGCTCTTCGCCGGGCGCATGTCCCGATCCGGATCCTCCCGGTCAACGCCACGCCGGCCGACGTCGCGGTCTTCTCTCATCTCTTCGGCCCCGACGTCTTTGTCGGGCCGCAGGCGTTCAAGAAGACGGGGAAGCACCGGATCGAGCCGATCCAGGCTGCGTCCCCGTGGGCGCTGCTCGCGGTCGGTCTCGTCCTCGTCGGGCTGCTCGCCGCGAACGAGCGCCTCAACTCCCGTCTCGTCCCGGAGTCGGTCGCATGAAGCGCATTCGCCGCGCGCTCCCGCTCGTCGCCGCCGTCGTCCTGCTCGGCCTCGCGACCGTATGTGCGTTGTTCGCGGTCGACGTGCGCGCGTGGCAGGGCACCATCACGCAGAGCGACCTGCACTTCCGGGCCCAGCGTTCGCATCCCGGACTCTGGCGCTCGCCGGCGCTCCTCCCGCGCGACCCTGCGCGCTCCGTCCTCGGACTCGACGACGCGCTCTCGTACCGGCAGGCGCTCCAGCTCTTCTGGTTCAGCAACGTCGGGTCGAGCACCGGCGGCCAGGCCGACCTGGCTGCGACACGGGTCGCGGCCGAGACGGAGCTGCAGACGCTCATGACGTCGGGGGCCACTGCCGAGGAGCGCTCGCACGCGGCGAACCTGCTCGGGGTGATGACCGTCACGGCGCCGGCCAACAGCCCGACGCAGAAGGAGGAGATCAAGACCGCGATCGGCTACTTCCAGCAGGCCGTGATCGCGGACCCGCGGAACTACGACGCGAAGCTGAATCTCGAGCTCCTGCTGCGGGTGGCGCGGCCGGGGAAGTCGAAGCTCGACCAGGACGCGCGCGGCGGTTTCGGCTTCGGCGGCTCGAACGGCGTGGGCGTCAAGGGCGGAGGGTTCTGATGGGCTTCACGTTCCTCACGCCGATCGACGCCCTGTTCGCACTCGCGGCCGCGGTGCCGCTGGCGGCTCTCTGGCTGGCCCAGTCCCGGATGGACCACATCCGCCGCCTCTTCTCGCTCACCACGCCGCGCCGGCGCGAGCTCGTGGGCGTGGTCGCGTCCCTCGCTCTGTTGCCGGTGCTCATGGGCGTCGCGGCGGCCCAGCCGGTCGTCGTCCGTCATCACCTGCTGGGGCAGCGGCAGGACACGCAGGCGTTCTTCGTCTTCGACACCTCACAATCGATGCTGGCGCGCACGGGGCCACACGGACCGAGCCGGCTGGCACGCGCGAAGAAGGAGGCGGCGGAAGTCGCCCGGAAGCTCGGCGACATCCCCGTCGGCCTGGCGGCGATGACCGACCGTGTCCTCCCGGTCCTCATGCCGACCCCCAACTTCGGGCTGCTCCGGCGTACGCTCAACCAGTCGGTGGGAATCAACCGCCCGCCCCCGGGTCAGATCTACCGCGGGCGCGCCACCACGTTCTCGGCGCTCTACCCGATCCCGACCGCCCACTTCTACAGCCCCGGCGTGGAGCATCAGATCCTCGTCGTCTTCACGGACGGCGAAGCGGTTCCGATCCACTCGTCGGTCGGCTACGACCTCGCCCGCGCCATGACGGTGCACCCGCTGTTCGTGCACGTCTGGTCGACGAGCGAGCGGATCTACGTGCACGACCACGTCGACCGCCGCTACCGCCCCGACCCCACGAGTTCCGGCGCGCTGAGCAAGTTCGCGACCGCGGCCCACGGGCGCGTCTTCGAGGAGAACGACCTCCACGAGCTCGAGCGGACGATCAAGGCCGAGGCGGGGAGCTCGCCGGTCTCGACGTCCGTGATCGGGTATGCGCGCGTGGCGCTCGCGCCGTGGTTCGTCCTCGCCGGGGTCCTCCCGCTCGGCTTCCTGCTCTACCGCCGCAACTGGTAGCCGCGGCTACGTCGCGGGCTGGACGACCGCGGCCAGCTCTCTCGCCGTGGGCTCGTCGCGGGCGGCGATCTGCGTCCGCTCGGCCTCGACCTCCGAGCGGACGACGCGCTCGTGCTCGAAGCAGTAAGGGCTCAGCGTGAGCGTGTCGCAACCGGTGTAGGTGCAGCTGTGGAGCATCGGCATGGCGACAGCATATTACATTTTACAAACAATAGGAAAACCCATGCTCCAATGGGCGCATGACGCGTCAGGAATGCTGGGACCGGCTCGCAGAGGCGGTCGATGCGCGCCGGCAGCTCTGGTGCGCCGAGTGCGGCCGCCGGGACGACCGGCGCGAGCGCGGCTGGACTCTCCAGCTCGACGACGAGGCGCAGCTCCACGCGTTCTGTCCCGTGTGCGATCTCCGGTTTGGCTTGCGACCGAGTGGATAGCGGAGTCGGAAGCAGCCAACCACAGAGAGGGGCAACGATGGGGACGAAGATCTCAGAGCTGATGACGCAGCGGCCGCGCGCCGTGACGGCCCGCACGACGGTTCGCGAGGCCGCAAGGCTTATGGACGAGGAGGACGTCGGCTCCCTGCCGGTCGTGGACGAGGGAGAGCGGCTGATCGGAATCGTGACCGACCGTGACGTGGCCGTGCGCGTCGTGGCCCGCGGTCTGGACTCCGACACGACGACGGTCGGCGACGTGGCCACGCGCGATGTCGCCGCGCTCACGCCGGAGCACGACCTCGACGACGCCCTCAGGGTGATGGCCAAGGAGCAGGTGCGGCGCCTGCCGATCGTCATCCGCGAGAACCAGCTGGTCGGGATGCTCGCGCAGGCCGACGTCGCGCATCTGGGCAAGGAGAAGTCGACCGGCGAGCTGGTCGAGGCGATCTCGCAGGCCCCGGGCGGCCCGCGGGTCGCAGACGCCGAGCCCGGCACGACCTCCGAGGCGAGACAGTCCGAAGCGTCGGTGCGCGAGGAGCAGGAGCCCCCGTCCGTCGCCTAGGCGAACAAGGCGCCTACCGGAGTCGAACCGGTGTACTGGGTTTTGCAGACCCATGCCTAACCACTCGGCCAAGGCGCCGCGCGGCGGTCATCGTATCGGCGCCAACTCCGTGGCCCCGAGCACCTCGTCGAGGAAGGCGGTGGCCCGCTCGAAGGAGTCGATGCGGTTCTCGAGCTTCTCGACCATGTGCCCCTCGTCCTCGTAGATCACGAGCTCGCAGCGCACGCCGCGCCGGACGAGCTCGCGGTGGATCGCCTCCGACTCGCTCACCGGCACGCGCGGGTCGTTGCGGCCGTGCTCGATGAAGAGGGGCGCCTGGATCACGTCCAGCCGGCTCCACGGTGAGAGCCGCTCGAGCAGCTCGGGGTCGCTGAGCGGCCCGTACTCCCGCTCGCGGGCCGCCCGGCGCCACTCCGAGGTGTTCTCGAGGAAGGTGCGGAGGTTGGAGATGCCGACGAACTCGATTCCGGCCGCCCAGAGCTCCGGCTGGAAGGCGAGCGCGGCCAGCACCATGTACCCGCCGTACGAGCGTCCGTAGACCACCGCGCGCGAGCCGTCGATCTCGGGCCGCGCCGCGAGCCATTCGTGCAGCGCCGCGAGATCCGCCACCGAGTCGAGCCGCTTCTCGACGTCGTCCAGATGCTCGAAGCGCTTGCCGTAGCCGGTCGAGCCGCGCACGTTGGGCGCCGCCACGGCGTAGCCCCGGGCGACGAGATACTGCGTCAGGGCCCCGAAGCCGGATGAGTACCACGGACGCCACTGGCTCTCGGGGCCGCCGTGCACCATGACGACGATGGGAAACGGCCCGTCACCCGCGGGCCGGAAGAGGAAGACGGGGATGGGCTCGCCGTCGAAGCTCTCCACGCGGTGCAGCTCGGGCTCGACGCCGTCCTCGACGCTGCCGAGGTCGGTCAGCTTCCGCGACTCACCGGAGGCGAAGTCGTGGATCCAGACCTGGTGCGGCTCCGTCGTGGTGGAGAACCCGAAAGCGACGCGATTGCCGTCCGCCGAGAAGACGAAGTGCTCCGCCACCCCGTCAGCCGGCAGCGGGACACCGTCGATCCGCGAGTAGCCGTCCTCGTTCGCGACGACGAGCACGCGCCGTCCCTCCGTGTCGCCGACGCACTCGAGATCCCACTCCGACTCGGTGAGCGTCTCCCACCCGCCGTCGAGCGTGTAGCGGGCGACCGCGAAGGTGTCGCGGCCCTCGTTCGTCGCGCTGAGGAACCCGGACGAGTCGGCGAGCCAGACGGGATGCGTGTACTCGGCGGCGCCCTCGTGCGGTGTCACGTGGACGACCTCGCCGCTGTCGATCCCGAGCAGGAAGAGGTTCGCGTCGCCGCTCAGCTCGCCGAGCTGCTCGGCGACGACCCAGCGGCCGTCCGGCGAGATCTCGCCCGAGGAGCATGAGCCGCCGAGCTCGAAGCTCCGCTCCTCGCCGCTGTCGAGTCGTCGCACCAGGACGTCGAAGTCCCGGCCGTTGCGACGGTTCGTCACATACGCGAGCAGCGTGCCGTCGCGCGAGACGTGCGGCGACCGGTGGATATAGCGGGGATCGACGACCAGCGGCTCCCCGTCGAGGTAGAGCTGCGTCCGCTCGTTCCCACCCTCGTCGATCTCGAGGAGGAGGCGGTCGTCCGGGAGCAGCTGCCCCTCGACCGGCTCGGCGTAGCTCGTCAGCTGCTCGAGCTCCCCACCGGCGACCGGCAGCCGGTATAGCTGGCGCGTGCCCGAGAGGTCGGACGCGACGAGCAGCCACGAGCCGTCGCTCGACCACGACAGCGGGTAGGCCTGCCGCAGCTCGAGCAGCGTCCGCAGATCCGCCACGCCGTGAGGCTATCGGCAGCGCTCAGGCCCGGGCGCCGGCGAGCTCGGGGATGATCTCGTCGCCGAACGCCTGCAACGTCTCCTCCTGCCCGTGGGTCATGAGGTAGATGTTGAACTGGTCGACGCCGATCCCCTGCAGCTCCTGAAGCTTCGCCTTCGCCTGCTCGGCGGTGCCGAGGACGCAGAAGCGGTCGCAGATCTCGTCGGTGACGAACTCGCCGTGCGCCGCGCCGACCCGGGAGTGCTCGTTGTAGTCGTAGAACTTGCGCGCCTGGACGTAGTCGGTGAGCGCCTTCGGCACCGCGCTCCCGTCGGCGCCGTAGCGGTCGATCAGATCCATCACGTGGTTCGAGACCATCGCCGGGAACCAGCGCACCTGCTCGCGCGCGTCGGCGTGGTCGTCGGAGATGTGGGCCGGCGCGCCGACGATGCACCTGAGCTGCGCGGGATCGCGGCCGGCCTCCTCCGCTGCGCGGCGAGCGGTGTCCATGATCCACTGGATGATCTCGGGGTCGGCGAGCTGGATGATGACGCCGTCGGCGACCCGGCCCGCGACGGCGAGCGCCCTCGGGCCGTAGCCGGCGATCCACATGGGGATGCGCGGGAGTTCCGGCCGCACCCACTTCAGCTGGAGCTGCTTGTCGTTCCACTCCACCTCGTCGCCGTTCATGAAGCCGCGGATCATCGCGCAGGAGCGCTCGAACTCCGCCACCCTCATCGGCTGCCGGCCGATGTAGCGGACGGCCGAGTCGCCGCGGCCGATGCCCATCCCCATCCGCCCGTCGGAGAGGTCGTGCAGCGTCGCGTACGCGCTCGCGAGGACGGTCGGGTCGCGGGTGGCGGGGTTCGTGACGAAGTGGCCGAGCCTGATCGTCGAGGTCTCGCGAGCCGCGACCGCGAGCATCGGCACGGACTCCTGCCAGAGGACGTGCGAGTCGTACGTCCACGCATAGCCGAAGCCGTGGCGCTCGGCGAGCTGGATCAGCTCGAGCCAGCGCGAGAACGGCGGATCCGGGAGCACGGTGACGCCGAAGTCCATGTCGGCGAGCCTATCGCCGGCGAGGTCGCAGCGCATCCTCGTCCGAAATGGCCATGTCTCGGTATCAGTTACCGAGACATGGCCGGAAGAGACGGGTCCGTGCCCGGTTTGCAGGTCGTTCGCAGTCGGCGACCCGTCTCGCACCCGGCTCGCCCGGACACGGCCGGTGTCAGACACCGGCCGTGGCTTCTCGGGACCTGTCCCGCTGGGGGCTCAGGCGACAAGGTCGTAACTGCCGGCCACCAGCTCGCGGACGAGCTCGTCCTGCGCGGCGCCGCCGCACGTGACGGTGAGCCAGTGGCGCTTGTTCAGGTGGTAGCCGGGCTCGATCTCGGTCGTACGTCCCGCGCAGCTGCTCGCCGAGCTCCGGCTCGCACTTCACGCTGACCTGCAGCGGCTCGCGCTTCAGCCGGGCGACCGCGAACATCTTCCCTCGCACCTTGAACACGGACGTATCGGGGCCGAACGGGAACGTCTCCTCGGCCGCGGGAAGCTTCAGGCAGTGCCGCCGTAGCTGAGCGGGAGTCACTTCTCTGCGAACCGGCCCAGCGCCTTCGTCGTGAGCCGGTCGAGCGCTTGCACCGAGAGCTCGAGGTGCTCCTCCTTCGTGTCCTCGAGCTTCGTGTGCGAGAGGCCCCGGAGGGACTGCACGAACAGCATCACGGTCGGGATCCCCGCGCGCGCCACCTCGGCGGCGTCGTGCAGCGGGCCGGACGGGAGCCGGTGCGAGGAGCCCGCGACCTCGCGAATCGACTCGTCTGCGAGCTCGATCAGGCGCTCGTCGAAGGGGATCGGCTCGATCGACCAGATCTTCTCCCACTCAACCTCGATGCCCTCCTCCTCGGCGAACCGCCGCGAAGCCTCCTGCGCGCTCCTGAGCATCTCGGCGAGCCGGTCCGCCTCGAGGTGGCGCTGGTCGAGCAGGCACTCGGCAGTCTCGACGACGGAGGTCACGATCCCGGGCTTCGTGACGACGCGCCCCATCGTGCAGACCGCGCCCGCGCCCACCCGCTTCGCGATCTCGCGGATCTCGAGCTCGAGCCTCGCGGCGCCGGCGAGCGCGTCTCGGCGCTTGTCCATCGGCGTCGAACCGGCGTGCGCGGCCTGACCGCGGAACGTGATCTGGTGGCGTTCGACACCGAAGGTGCCGAGGACGACGCCGAGCGGCAGGTCGAGGGACTCGAGCACCGGGCCCTGCTCGATGTGGAGCTCGAGGTAGGCGACCGCGCTCTCGAGCCCGCGTCGCGCCTCGAGCGCACGGTCGAGGTCGACCCCGTGCTCGGCGAGCGCGTCCGGAAGCGAGACGCCGTCGGCGTCCCGGCGCTCGCGAAGCTCGTCCTGGTCGCGCATCGAGCCGGCGGCCGCCGAGGAGCCGACGAGCGAGCGGCCGAAGCGGGCTCCCTCCTCGTCCGCCCAGTTGACGAGCCGGACCGTGAGCACCGGTGCCCCCTCCTCTGCGATCCGCCGCAGCACCTCGACCCCCGCGAGGAGGTTGAGGCAGCCGTCGAGCCAGCCCCCGTTCGGCACCGAGTCGATGTGGCCCCCGATCAGGAGCGCACGCTCGGAAGCTCCCGGCAGGGTGAACCACTGGTTCCCCGCCTCGTCGATCTCCTCGTCGGCCCCGGTCGGGCCGACCTTCTCACGGAGCCACTCCCGGGCGCGCTCCCACGTCTCGGTCCACGCGACGCGCTGGGATCCGTTCTCGTCGCCGGTCAGCTCCTGCAGCTCGCGCAGCTCGGCAACGGTCCGTTCCGGTGACAGAGCCACGGCACGAGCTTAGACTCAGGAGCGATGTCGATCCTGATCCGGGGAGGTCGCGTCGTCACCGCCGCCGACGACTACGTCGCGGACGTCCTCGTCGAGGGAGAGCGGATCGCGCTCATCGGCGCCGATCTCGACGTCTCGGCGGAGCGGACGATCGACGCCGCCGGCAAGTACGTGCTGCCGGGCTGCATCGACCCGCACACGCACCTCGACATGCCGTTCGGCGGCACGGTCACGATCGACGACTTCGAGTCGGGTCAGGGATCGGCCGCGTGCGGCGGCACGACCTGCCACGTCGACTTCTGCATCCAGGGCCAGGGACAGACCTTCGCGGAGGCGCTCGAAGGCTGGCACGCGAAGGCGAACGGCAAGACGCTGATCGACTACGGCTTCCACATCGCGATCACCGACCTCGCCGACGAGGAACGCCTCGAGGAGCTCGCGACGCTGCCGGAGCAAGGCATCACGTCCTACAAGCTCTTCATGGCGTACAAGAACGTCCTGCAGGTCGACGACGAGACGCTCTTCCGCGCGATGGAGGTCGCAGCGGCGAGCGGCGCACTCGTCATGGTGCACGCCGAGAACGGGGACGCGATCGACGTCCTGGTGCGCGAGGCTCTCGCTCGCGGCGACACCGCCCCGATCCATCACGCGCTCACACGGCCGCCGGAGCTCGAGGGCGAGGCGACGAACCGCGCCATCCAGCTCGCCCGGATCGCCGGCAGCCCGCTCTACGTCGTTCACGTCACCTGCCGGGAGGCGGTCGGGCCGATCCGCCGCGCGCGCGAGCTGGGCTGGGACGTCTGGGGCGAGACGTGCACGCAGTACTTCTTCCGCTCGATCGACGACCTCGCGCAGCCGGACTTCGAGGGCGCGAAGTACGTCTACTCACCGCCCGCGCGCGACCCGGCGAACCACGACGTGTTGTGGGACGCCGTACGCACCGACGCGCTCTCCGCGATCTCGACCGACCACTGCGCCTTCCTCTGGGATGGACAGAAGACGCTCGGCTCCGACGACTTCACGAAGATCCCGAACGGCGGGCCCGGCCTCTAGGACCGGTTGAAGATGATCCACCACTTCGGCGTCCGCGAGGGCCGGATCGGCCTCAACCGGATGGTCGATCTGCTTGCGACACAGCCCGCGAAGCTGTTCGGCCTCTACCCGCGCAAGGGGACGGTCGCCGTCGGCAGCGACGCCGATCTCGTCGTCTTCGACCCCGAGCAGCGGGAGACGATCTCGGCCTCCACGCACCACTCGAAGTGCGACTACAACCTCTACGAGGGCACCGAGGTGGTGGGCGCGCCCGAGCACGTTCTGCTGCGCGGAAACGTCATCGTGGAGGACGGCGAGCTCGTCGTGACACCCGGAACGGGGCGCTTCGTCCGCCGGGCGCGCTTCGGCGAGCAGCTCGAGAGCGACGCGGCGGTGCCCCGCTAGCAGGGCTTTTTTTACCGCGGGCGAACAGAACCTGCGCTAGCCTCATGCCACTCGTGGGGTCCTTCATCGGAGCGCGGCGCGGGCGCCTCGGGTTGCTCGCGGTCATGGTCGTCGCGCTGAGCGCGCTCCTCTCGGCGAGCGCTTCCAGCGCTGCTACCGCGCGCGCCAAAGGTGTCGACGTCTCGAGCTGGAACGGGGCGATCAACTGGAGCAAGGTCGCCGACGCGGGCTACCGCTTCGCCTTCTCGAAGGCGACCGAGGGCACGTCCTACAACGACAAGAACTTCACCACGAACCGAAACGGAAGCGAGGGCGCCGGCCTTTCCTTCGGCGCCTACCACTTCGCGCGCCCCGCCGGCCAGACCTTCGCAGCCGCGACCGCCAGCGCGATCAGCCAGGCCAACCACTTCCTCGCCATCGCCGGGCCGCAGCCGGGGGAACTGCCGCCGGTGCTCGACCTCGAGGCGACGGGCAACCTACCGAAGCAACGCCTGCTCGCCTGGACCCTCGCCTGGGCCGGTCAGATCACCGCCCGCATCGGCGTCGACCCGTTCGTCTACACGTCGCCGCTCTTCTGGAAGGGACGGCTGGGCGACTCGACGGCCGCCGCCGCCGCAGGCACCGGTCTCTGGATCGCGCACTGGACCTCGAAGAGCAGCCCACAGGTGCCCGCCCAGAACTGGAACGGCGACGGCTGGCAGTTCTGGCAGTGGACGAACTGCGTCTCCGTGCCGGGGATCAGGCACTGCGCCGACGGCGACCGGATGAACGGCACGAAGCTCTCGGCCGTCGAGATCCAGCCTTATCCCACCGGCCTGCCCCTCCTTTCCATCCCGCCCACGATCGTCGGCCCCCCCGTGGCCGGCCAGCTGCTCGCCGCCGTGCCAGGCCAGTGGGAAGGCGGAAAGCCGCTCACGTTCAAATACCAGTGGCTCAGCTGTGACGCGTCGGGCGAGGGCTGTGCGGCGATCGACGGCGCGACCGGCGAGACCTACCGGCCCGTCGCCGCGGACGTCGGGCATTCGCTCAAGGTCTTCGTGACCTCCACGTCGCCGACGGGACCGGCGACCGCGAGCAGCGCGCCGACCGCGGCCGTCGCCCCGGTCGGCAGCTCGCCGGCGGCGCAACCCACCAACCTCAGGCCGCCGCAGATCCTCGGTAGCGCCCAGGTCGGGCAGACCCTGACGAGCTCGGTCGGGACCTGGACCGGCTCGCCGACGAAGTTCACGTACCGCTGGCGGCGCTGCAACGCCGCCGGCACGTCCTGCCTCGCGATCCCGCACGCGACAGGAGCGCGGCGGACGCTCACGCCCGACGACATCGGCTCGACCCTGTCGCTCGTCGTCACCGCGACCGGCAAGGGGGGCTCTGCCTCGGCGACCACGGAGCCGACCGACCTCGTCGTCGTCGCTCCGCTGCCCCCGGTATCGATCGGGAGCCAGACGGTGCGGCGTGGGGTCGCCGGCAACCTGCGCACGGCGGACGGACGCGCGACCGTCACCTGGCAGCCGGGCGCCGTCCCGGTCGGGAAGACCGTCTCGCTCACCAGCTTCAGTGGAGCCCTCGCGGTGCCCGGCAGCGAGGTCTCCCTCTCGGTGCCCGGCCTGTCCTCTAAGGGATTTCGCTGGCCGCTCGACCTGACGTATGCGCAGCCGCAGCAGAGCCGGACGGTGCTCGGCTACTCGACCGACGGCAGGGTCTTCCACCCGGTTCCCCCGCTGCAGCCCGCTCAGCTCCTGCCCGGCACGGCAGTCGGCTGGTACGCCGACTCGGGCAATCTCCCCCACGTGCTGACGCGGACGCCGTTCCAGCTCTCGCTGTTCAAGCAGGGAGCCTGGGGCGATCCCACCTACACGTCCGCGCGCGGTCCTGCGCTGAGGACCAGGAGCAGGTTCCAGGCTCTCCGCCATCCCTCCGATCGGAGCCTCGTCCTGGTCACGCGGATCGCGGTCCACTCACAGGCCAGGATCTCGGCCTTCGTGACCGGTCCCCACGGGACAAAGGCTTCGATCCTCGGCAAGGGCAGCCGCTTCGGGGCGCGGCTCAGGCCGGGCACCCTCCGGCTCGTGCAGACCTACCGGCGGAAGCCGGGGCTGCTCCAGGTACACCTGCGGGTCAACGCGCGCGCTCTCCCGCGTGGCTCGTACCGGCTGCGCATCGTCGCCGTCGATCCGTGGGGCCGGCACGGCCGGATGACGCTTCGGTTCCGCTATCGCTGAGCCGCGGTAGCGCGAAGGCTCAACAGCTCGTACGCGATGTTCGCCGCGGCCAGAGCCGTCTGTTGCCCGGGGCCGTCGTACGAAGGTGAGACCTCCACGACATCCGCGCCGACGAGCCGGATCCCGCGCAGCGCGCGGACGAACGCCAGCGCTTCCGCCGTCGAGAGGCCGCCGACCTCGGGGGTTCCCGTCCCGGGAGCGAACGCCGGGTCGAGGACGTCGATGTCGAAGGAGACGAAGACCGGGCGCGCCCCGCTGCGTTCGCGCACGAGGCTCGCGAAGCTGCCCGGCCCGAGCGTCCGCAGCTGGTCGCAGGAGAGCACGGCGAAGCCCAGCTCCCGCGCGGACTCGAGATCCTCGGCGCCGTAGAGCGACCCGCGTAGGCCCGCCTGGGTCGACGCACCCGGCTCGATCAGCTTCTCCTCGGCCGCGCGCAGGAACGTCGTGCCGTGGAAGTAGCGCTGGCCGAAGTACTCGTCCCACGTGTCGCCGTGGGCGTCGAGCTGGACGAGCGCGAGCGGCCCGTGCCGGCGCGCGAGCACGCGCAACTCGGCGAGCGTGACCGAGTGGTCGCCGCCGAGCGCGAGCGGAAAGGCGCCGGCCTCGACGAGCGGCGCGAGCCCCTGCTCGACCTGGCCGTATGTGCGCTCGGTGTCGCCGGGCGATACGGGCAGGTCGCCGTAGTCCACGATCGAGAGCGCCTCGACGACGTTCAGGTCGAGCGCCGGGTTGTACGGGCGCAGCAGCGCCGAAGCGGAGCGAATCGCTTCCGGGCCGAAGCGAGCGCCCGTCCGGTACGACGTCGCCGTGTCGAACGGGATGCCGTAGACGGCCGCGTCCACGCCGGTCAGGTCGGTGGTGTGCGGTGCCCGCATGAAGGTTCGCACGCCTGCGAAGCGCGGCAACTCCCGCGCGTCGAGTGGACGGTGATGAGGTGGACTCGTCACGCGAGGAAGATTGTCATCCGCCACCGCGTCATAGGAGCATGAAGCTGCATCAGATCCTGATCGTCGCGCTGGCGCTACTGCTGCTCGCCGCGGCCGGGTGGGCAACCCAGGGCATGCGTCGCCTCGCGATCGCCTGACCCGATCAGGCCGTCTCGATCGGCCCGCCGACCGTGAGCGCCTCGCGGAAGGCAGGGTCGAGCTCGGCGAACTCCGCGTCCGGCTGCACCCCGAGCGCGTCGAGCGTCTTCGAGAAGAAGCACCGGATCGTGGCGGCGAGCACGACGTCGAAGACCTCGTCGTCGGCGAGCCCGTGACCGCGCAGCTCGTCGATATCCGCCTGCGTGATCGCGGTGGCGTCAACGACGATCCGCTCGGCAAAGGCCATGATCGCCCGGTCGGCGGCGTCGAGACCCTTCGGGAGGGACGGCACGGTCTCGTAGTCGTAGAACTTCTCCGCCAGCACCCTGCCGTGGGCGAGGGAGCAGTACGACGACCGCAGCCGGCGGGCCGCCGCGAGCGTCGCGAGCTCGTACCGCCGTTCGTCCGGGGCCGCGGTCACGGCCTCCACCAGCCGGCGCCACGCTGCGTACACCTCCGGCCGCGCGGCAAAGGCCCGCTCGAGGTTGGCCCCGTCCCCTTCGGGCACGTCGATGAACGCCACGGTCAGCGCGTCTGCGGGAAGCCGAGATCGATCTGCGACGTCGCCGGATCGGGCCAGCGTGAGGTGACGACCTTGCCGCGCGTGTAGAACCCGATCGACTCGGGCCCGTACACGTGGAGGTCGCCGAACAGCGACGACTTCCAGCCGCCGAACGAGTAGTAGGCGACGGGAACCGGGATCGGGACGTTGATCCCGACCATGCCCGCCTGAACCTCGAACTGGAACTGCCGGGCGGCGCCGCCGTCGCGCGTGAAGATCGCGACGCCGTTGCCATACGGGCTCTCGTTGACAAGCCGCACCGCCTCCTCGTACGTCGCGACCCGGGTCACCCCGAGCACCGGGCCGAAGATCTCGTCGACGTACGCCTTCATCTCCGGCGTGACGTCGTCGAGCAGGCTCGGATTGAGGAAGAAGCCCTGCTCGGGCGCGCCCTCCCGCCCGTCGACCACGACCGTGGCGCCCTCGCCGGGCGCGTTCTCGACGTACGAGGCGACCCGGTCGCGGTGCTCCTGGGTCACGAGCGGGCCCATCTCGGAGGACGGATCCATCCCGTCGCCGACCTTCACCTTCGGGATCCGCTCCCGGATCGCATCGACGAGAGGCTGAGCCACGTCGCCGACCGCGACCACGACGGAGACCGCCATGCACCGCTCGCCCGCGGAGCCGTAACCCGCCGAGATCGCCGCGTCGGCCGCGGCGTCGACATCGGCGTCCGGCAGGACGACCAGATGGTTCTTCGCACCGCCGAGGGCCTGACAGCGCTTGCCGTTCGCGGTCGCATTCTCGTAGACGGCGCGCGCAACCGGCGTCGAGCCGACGAACGAGATCGCGGCCACGTCCGGGTGCTCGAGCAGCGCGTCGACGGCGACCCGGTCTCCCATCACGACGTTGAAGACCCCGTCCGGGAGGCCGGCCTCCTTGAGCAGCTCGGCGATCCAGAGCGAGGCGGACGGATCCTTCTCCGACGGCTTGAGCACGAAGCAGTTGCCGCACGCGATCGCGGGCGCCCACATCCACATGGGGACCATCGCGGGGAAGTTGAACGGCGTGATCCCGGCGACGACGCCGAGCGGCTGGCGGATCGAGTAGACGTCGATCCCGGTCGAGGCCTGCTCGGAGTGCTCGCCCTTGAGCAAGGTCGGGATCCCGCAGCAGTGCTCGACGACCTCGAGCCCACGCGTCACCTCGCCGAGCGCGTCGGAGAGAACCTTGCCGTGCTCGCGGGTGAGGATCTCGGCCGCCTCCTCGCGCCGCGCGTGCAGCAACTCCCGGATGCGGAAGAAGAGCTCGGCCCGCTTGGCGAGCGACGTATGGCGCCAGGCCGGGAATGCCTCGCGCGCAGCCTGGACGGCCGCGTCCACCTCTTCCGCGGTCGCGAAGTCGACGGCACCGGTCTGGACGCCGGTCGCGGGATTGAAGACCGGGCCGCTGCGGCCGGAGCCGCCGTCGACCCGACGCCCGCCGATCCAGTGCGGGATGCGCGTGGCGGCCGGCGCGTCGACAGTCTCGGTCATACGAGAACCGTAGCGGGAGGGCGCGGGCTCGCCGTGCGCTCCCTCCCGCTACACGATGCTCAGGCCGTCGCCGGCTCGGGCATCAGCCCGAGCTGCGTCATCACCTGCACCTGGTCGAAGTAGAGCCGCGTGTCGACGACGGTGTCCCCTTCGACCTTGAAGATCTGCACGCCGCGGCCCTTCAGCGAACGGTTGGTCGGCGGGATCTCTCCCATCGGGCTCTGCATCGGAGCCGTGTGCGTGCCCTCGAAGGTGAACTCCTGCACGACCCATTCGCTCGTCGCGAGCTCGTTGTGCACGGTGATCCGCGCATCCGGGAACGCCTTGATCCAGTCCATCGCGTATGCGGTGGCTGCTTCGCCGCCCTGGAGCTGAACGTCGCCGGGAGCTTCGAACACGGCGTTTTCCGCGTTGAGATCGCGGATCGCCGCCTCGTCGTGCGCGTTGAATGCGTCGATGAACCGCGCACCCACCTCCTGCGCACCTGCCATTGCGCCTCCTTCTGCCGGTTGGTGGACTTTCGCGGCGACCCTACGCCGATCGTTCCGAAGACGCAATTGTCCGTCGGCTCGAGGGCGTAACCTCGGTGGCGTGAAGGAGACCTGCCCACGCTGCAGCGCCGAGATGGAGTGGCGCCACGGGACGTTCCAGTGCCCCAAGTGCCGCTACAAAGCCGGCTGCTGCGAAGGCGAGACCGGTGACTGCCGGGATCCCCGATAGCGAGAGAAG
>DATEPQ010000100.1:0-2767 GCA_035273125.1 Gaiellaceae bacterium | reverse complement strand
CAAGGGTGTCCTGCACCTGCGGCTCACCGTCCGGGGCGACTAGAGAATCCGCGCGCCGAGCGCGCTTGCGACGAGCTCGACAGCGAGCGTGCCCGTTGCGTTCTCGCGATCGAGGATCGGGTTCACCTCGACGACATCGAGCGAATCGAGCAGCCCCGACTCGGAGACGAGCTCCAGGGCGAGGTGCGCCTCGCGGTAGGAGAGACCGCCGCGGACGGGTGTCCCGACCCCCGGCGCGAACATCGGGTCGACCGCGTCGAGGTCGAGGCTGACGTGCACGAAGGCGGCGCCGGCAACGAACGCGAGCGCCTCTTCGACCACCTCGTCCGCGCCGCGGCGGTCGATCTCGCTCATCGTGAAGACACGCGCGTCGAGCTCCTTGACGAGCTCACGCTCGCCCGGGTCGAGCGAGCGGACGCCCACGAGCGCAGCGCGCTCGACGGAGGGCGTCGGGTAGGCGGCCGCGGCGAACGCGTCGCCGGCGACGCCGAACGACGCCGCGAGAGGCATGCCGTGCACGTTGCCGCTCGGAGAGGTGCTCGGCCGGTTCAGGTCGCCGTGCGCGTCGATCCAGAGCACCGCGCCCGGGCCGCGCACCTCCGCCATCCCGCCGAGCGTGCCCATCGCGATCGAGTGATCGCCGCCGAGCACGAGCGGGAGGAGCCGCTGACGGTCGGCCTCGCCGACGAGGGCGGCGACGCGCTCGCACGCGTGCAGGATCGCCGCGAGGTAGCGCGCATCCGGCTCACCCTCGCCGATCGCCTCCGGGACCGGCGACGGGATGTCGCCGCGATCCTCCACGTCGCGCCCGAGCGCGCGAATGCGCGCCTCGAGATCGGCGTAGCGGATCGCCGACGGCCCCATGTCGACGCCGCGCCGACCTGCGCCGAGGTCGAGCGGGGCCCCGATCACGGCGACCTGGCGCGCGGCTGGCACGACGCTCACGGCGCAGAGGCTAACGCTCCCGCTGGCAGAGACCCGGCTACACTGACCGCCGCCCAGCCGCGGCGAGGTAGCTCAGCTGGTAGAGCACTCGGCTGAAAACCGGGGTGTCGCCGGTTCGAGTCCGGCCCTCGCCATTTTGAATTGGGGGCTTCGCCCGCTTCGCTTGGGCAGGCTCGCTTCCGCTCGCGTGCCCGGCGCTGTGCTTTCCGCTCGCCCCTGTGCCGCGCCCGCGCTTGTCGGTCGCGGCACCAAGAGCACGTCAGAATCTGTGCATGAGGCTCGTCGCTGTGGCCAGCGGGAAGGGCGGTGTCGGCAAGTCGACCGTCAGCCTCGGGCTCGCTCGCGCGCTGGCCGGCGCCGGGCGGGCGGTCGGGCTGCTCGACGCCGACATCTACGGGCCCGACATTCCGCTCATGCTCGGCCTGAAGCAGACACGCGAGCTGCGGCGCTGGGAACTCGGACGCAGCCCTCGGTTCGGCCGCGTCGAGCTCGAGCCCCTCGAGATCGAGGGTCTCAAGGTCATGTCCGTCGGGTTCCTCCTCGCGGAGCAGCAGATGTTCGCGATGCCGGCGATGCTCGCCTCGTTCATCGGCGACCAGCTCGTGCGGAACGTCCGCTGGGGCGAGCTCGACTATCTGATCGTCGACCTGCCGCCGGGAACCGCCGACCTGCAACAGCACATCTTCGCCACGATGGACCTCGCGGGCGCGATCCTCGTGGTCGGCCCACAGGATGCGGCGCACCTCGACGCCCGCAAGGTGCTCTCCCTGCTCCGGGACGCCGGTGTCAGGGTCCTCGGCGCGGTCGAGAACATGCGCGGGCTTCGCTGCCCGCACTGCGGCGAGACGCTCGACGTGTTCCCTCCGGTGGCCGAGGAGCGCTCGCTCCTCCGCGACGTCGAGTTGCTCGTCTCGATCCCGCTCGACCCCTCGTTCGCGAGGCTGAACGGCATTCCGCCGCAGTTCGACGAGCTCGCGCGGGCGGTCGAGAAGCGCTTCGCCTAGCCCGGCGCAATTTCGGTCGCAAAGAGCGAGATTTCGCCCACGGGGGCCTTGATCCGTCCGAGGCGGCTTCTTAGCTTCTCGCCACCGGGTCAGCAACAGCAAGGGGAGGACACAAGAGAGATGAGCACGATTGCCGCGACGTTCCGGGGCGAGGGCCTGCTGGAGCGCTACTTCGGCTTTGCCGCGCGAGGGACGACCTTCGCGCGGGACACGATGGCCGGCGCCACGACCTTCGTCGTGATGTCGTACATCATCTTCGTCAACCCGATCATCCTGACCGGGGCGCAGCCCAAGTTCGGGCCGTCGCTCGCGTTCGGGGCCGTCCTGACGAGCACCTGCCTCGTGGCGGGCGTGATGTCGATCCTGATGGGCTTGACGACGAACTACGCCTATGCGATCGCGCCCGGCATGGGCCTGAACGCGGTCGTCGCGTACGGCCTCGTCGCAAGCGGCAAGGCGAGCTTCCCGGAGGCGATGGGCCTCGTGGTGCTCGAGGGCGTCGCCATGGTGCTGCTCGCGGTCACCGGGCTGCGCGAGCTGATCTTCCGGGCTATCCCGCTCGAGCTGAAGAAGGCGATCGCGATCGGCATCGGCCTCTTCATCGCGTTCATCGGCCTCTACAACTCCGGGATCATCGCGTCCCTGCCGCCGAGCGCCGGCCAGCCCGTCACGCTCGGGAGCTTCACCACCTGGCCGATCTTCGTCACGATCTTCGGCATCGTGTTCACGTTCGCGCTGCGGGCGATCCGCTTCCGCGGCGACCTGATCGTCGGGATCATCGGCACGACCGTCGTCGCGACGATCGTCAACTCCCTCTC
>DATEPQ010000099.1:0-5387 GCA_035273125.1 Gaiellaceae bacterium | reverse complement strand
CGGCGCGCCTCCTCCGCGCCCGACTTCGGCGCGCGGCCGACGACCTCGCCGGAGTACGGCGAGCGGACCTCGATCCACTCTTCAGTTGCTGTCGCCATATGCTCGGTCCTTGCTCAAGCGTGACGATATCTCCATCCACCTGGGCAGCGAGGTCGTGTTCGACGGGCAGACCTGGCCCGGCTTCGTGCACACGATCGAGCATCGGGACGGCCTCGTCCTCGTGGACACGGGAATGATCGATTCGACGCCGGACCTGGACGCCGAGTGGTCTCCGACGCCTCACCCGCTGGATCCCGAGCTCGTGCGCCGGGTGGCGGCGGTTATCAACACGCACCTGCACTTCGACCACTGCGGTGGCAACCGGCTCTTTCCCGGCCTGCCGATCCACGTCCAGGCGCGCGAGCTCGCCGACGCACGCACACAGGAGGGCTACACGATCCGCGAGTGGGTCGACTTCACGGGCGCGGCCTACGCCGAGCACGACGGAGAGGTGGAGGTCCTCGCCGGCGTGCGGCTCGTGCCCGCCCCCGGCCACACCGAGGGGCACCAGATCGTCGTGGCCGAGACGGACGAGGGCCCCGTCGTGCTCGGCGGCGACGTCGGCTACTCCTTCAGGGAGATCGCGGCAGCGGACACGCCTGGGAAGCGGCTCGTGCTCGACCTCGCGGCGCCGACGTACCTCGCGCACTCCCGCGAGCCTCACGTGCCGCGGCGGAACCCCTAGTAGCTATTCGTCCGGGAGCCGCGCGGCGAGCGCGGACAGCACCTTGTCCTGGATCGTGGGGACGTCGTGCATCAGCGTTCGGAATCCCGTGGCGGTGAGGACGAGGATCCGCGACGGGCCTCGTGTCTTCACCGTCGCGGTTCGTGGCTGGCCCGTGACGAGTGCGATCTCGCCGACGAAGTCCCCGGGGCCGAGCTCGTTGACGACCTTGCCCTGGCGGACGACGTCGGCCGCGCCCTCGACGAGGACGATGAACTCGAACCCGCCGGATCCCTCGCTCGTGAGGTTGCGGGCGGCCGGCAGCTCGAGCTCGTCCGCGAGCATGGCGATCTGCCCGAGCTCCCGCTGCGAGCAGCGCTCGAACAGCGGGACGCGCTTCAGGAGCTCGATTTTCGCGTTCTTGCGCAACATCGACCGAGGTACAGTCTCTTGCATGAAGCAGTCCGGCGCAATGATCGTCGACGCGGTCCGCAGCCCGATCGGGAAGAAGAACGGCACGCTCTCCCACATTCGCGGCGACGAGCTCTCGGCGCAGGTCGTGAATGCGCTCGTCGGGCGGAACGGTGTCGACCCCGCGCAGATCGAGGACGTGCAGTGGGGCTGCGTCACGCAGGTCGACGAGCAGGCCTGGAACATCGGCCGCAACGTCGCCCTCACCGCGGGCTGGCCCGTCTCCGTGGCGGGGACGACGGTCGACCGGCAGTGCGGTTCCTCGATGCAGACGAATTTCAACGCGGCCGCCGCCGTGTGGTCGGGGCAGCTCGATCTCGTGGTCTCGGGCGGGGTGGAGATGATGTCGCGCGTCCCGATGGGGTCGAACAACGGCTCGATGTCGCCGCTCGTGTGGGAGCGCCATGAGATCGTGATGCAGGGGATCTCGGCCGAGGAGATCGCGAAGGAGTGGGGGCAGACACGCGAGGAGCTCGACCGGATCTCGTTCGAGTCGCACATGCGCGCGGCGCGCGCGATCGACGAGGGACGGTTCGACAAGGAAGTCGTTCCGATCGAGCTGGACGTGCCGGATCCAGACGATTCGGGCGGCGCCGCCACGGTGACGCGCGTCCGCTTCGCGGTCGACGAGGCGGTGCGTCGCCAGACGACGCTCGAGAAGATGGCATCCCTCCAGCCCGCGTTCATCCCCGACGGGGTCGTGACGGCCGGGAACTCGTCCCAGATCGTCGACGGCTCGGCGGCGGTGCTCGTCGCCTCCGAGGCGAAGGTCACGGAGCTCGGGCTCGAGCCGCGCGGCCGCTTCGTCTCCTTCGGCGTCGTGGGCGTCGACCCGCACCTGATGCTCCACGGGAATCCCGAGGCGTCGGCGAAGGCGCTCGCGAAGGCGGGGCTGACGTGGGACGAGATCGACGTGATCGAGGTCAACGAGGCGTTCGCCTCGGTCGTGGCGCAGTTCCTCAGCGACACGGGGCTGCAGGAGCGCTACGAGGCCGGCGACGTGAACCCGAACGGCGGCGGCATTTCTCTCGGTCACCCGCTGGGCGCCACCGGCGCCAGGATCACCGCGACGCTCCTCTCGGAGCTCGAGCGCCGTGACGCCCGCTACGGGCTCGCGACGATGTGCATCGGGTTCGGCCAGGCGATCGCCGCAGTGATCGAGCGCGTCTAGCCGAAGCGTCCGGAACGCCGAGCGCCTACCAGCCGCTGGAGTGGTACGAGATCCGGCCCGGCGGCCAGTAGGTGAGGATCACCGGGCCGAGCAGGCTGCTGCGGGGAACGGCACCCCACTGGCGTGAGTCACACGATTCGGGCCGGTTGTCGCCGACCATGAAGTACGAGCCTGCGGGCACCGGCCACGTCTGTCCGAAGTGGGTCGAGTCGGCGAGCCGGGCTGCGCGGGAGAGGTAGGGCTCCGGCAGCCTCGTCCACGTCGCGGCCCGTGGCGCCCGGATCCACAAGAAGCCATGGTCGTCCTCACGCACGGCCTCGCCCGGTAGCCCGATCAGGCGCTTGACGAAAGTGGTGCCGGCGTCGTGGCTGCCGCAGGCGCTGGCTCTCGAGGGGGCCTTGAAGACGACCACCTGCCCTCGCCGCGGGCTGCCGAAGCGGTAGGCCAGCCGGTTCACGAGCACGCGGTCGCTCGTCGAGCCGGTGCAGCCGGCGGCCGGTCTACCGCATTGCAGATACGGCTCCATCGACGCCGACGGGATCCGGAAGGGCTTCGCCACCTCTGCTTCGAAGACGAGCACGAAGCCGATCGCCACGACCAGCGTCACTATCCAGTCGAGGACCTTGCGCCACGGAGCGGGGAGACGGCTCAGCGGGTTCGGGCTCACTGCGCGCCCAGGATAGACCCGCTCTGGTGCGGTTCCGATTGTCCACACCTTCCACGGATTCCACACCCGCTTGCGCGCGGGTCGAGGAGGGAGGAGAGTGGCCGCACACTGGCAGCGGCGACCCCCACCCGGCGCACGGAGCGGGCACTGTCGGAGGCCGAGGCATACGCGCGCTGCCACGGCCGACGCGCCCTGCAACCGGTGCGGATCACGGTCGCCCCGGAGAGGGACGAGCGACTCCGGAGAGCCCTCACGCGCGCGCTGGAGGAGCTCCGTCCCTAGCCCCTAACCGGCGAGCCGGGGTCTTCCTGGCCGGGCATCGACGGTTTCACCGGCGATGCTCCCAGCCCCTAACCGGCTCGCCGCGGCGAGCCGGGGTCTTCCTGGCCGGGCATCGACGGTTTCACCGGCGATGCTCCCAGCCCCCAGCCGGTTAGGCTCCGCCCTCGTGAAGGTCGGAGTCGTCGGACTGGGGACGATGGGCGCGGGAATCGCGCAGCTCGCGGTCGAGGCAGGTTTCGAGACCGTCGGGCGCGAGGTGACCGACGAGCTCGGCGAGAAGGCACGCGGCCGCATCGAGCACTTCCTCACGCGCACGGTCGAGAAGGGCCAGATCGACTCCTTCGACCTCGGCCTGCTCGGGCTGACGACAGACCTCTCCGCGTTCGCGGCCTGTGACGTCGTGATCGAAGCGATCGTCGAGGAGCTCGAGCCGAAACAACAACTGTTCGCCGAGCTCGAACGGGTCTGCCGGCCCGAGGCCGTCCTCGCAACGAACACCTCCGCGCTCTCGGTGACGGAGATCGCCGGCGCGACCTCGACTCCGGAGCGCGTGGTCGGAATGCACTTCTTCAATCCGGCGCCGCTCATGCCGCTCGTGGAGATCGTGCGCGCCGAGCAGACCTCGGACGAAGCGTTCGAGGCGGCCTACGCCTTCGGCGAGCGGCTCGGCAAGCATCCGATCCGCTGCCACGACACGCCGGGCTTCGTCGTGAATCGCGTCCTGATCCCGCTCCTCAACGACTGTGTCCGGGTACTCGACGAGGCCCGGGTCACTCCCGCCGACCTCGACGCGGGCATGAAGCACGGCGCCGGCTGGCCGATGGGCCCGTGCGAGCTCGTCGACCTCGTGGGGATCGACGTGCACGTGTACGCGAGCGAGGCGCTGTGGGAGAAGCTGAGGGAACCGCGAATGGCGCCGCCCGCGCGCCTCGTCGCGATGGCGAACGCGGGCCTGCTGGGCCGTAAGAGCGGCCGCGGCTTCTACGAGTACGAGACCTGAGTGAGCTCCTCGAGGCGGAGCGCCTGGAGCACGGCCGCAGACGCCTGGGAGAGGAGTTGCGCGGACGCCTCCTCGGATGCGCCGCTCGCTCGGAGCGCCTGCGCGAGGGCCTCGACGCGCGCCGCGAGGCCGTCGGCGCGTCGCTGCAGGCGGTCGTCAGTCATGACAACGGACCTTCGCGGAGTTGTCGGACGTTCCTGCCGTGCGTACCCTGGGAGCGCCCATGCGCCGGATCCTGCTCAGTTGCGCGCTTCTCACGGTGCTCTCGGTCTCGGCCGTGGCAGTCTCGCGCGCTTCCACGACGGCCAGATCGGGCTACCTCGTGGTGAGGAAGGCCAGGAACGACGGGGGCGTCAACGGGAAGCCCGTCGTGACGGTCGTCGTGCACGGCTTCGTCCTGGGACGCATCTCGCAGGAGGCCGCGGTCGAGATGTATCACCTCGCGCCGGCGTCCGGCACGGGCGCCCCGCAGGTGAGAGGCACGGACGTCTTCACCAGTTCCGTTCGGTGGCACGGCCTGTCCGGCAAGCGCTACAGCAGCAGCAGCTTCCGCTTCCGCGCGCCGGGCGGCTACTACCGGATCGTGGTGCGTGGGTCGGGCGTCTACATCTACGCCGGCGGCCGCGGCACGGTGTGGGTCCAGGGCTCCTCCGCGAACCGGCGCACGGACGGTGAGTACTCGGTCAACGGCGGCACCTTCCGCTCGCTGCCGACCAACCGCGTGAAGCGCACGATCGGGCAAGGGTGACGGAGATGGCGAGCGAGACCATTCTCGTAGTCGAGGACGAGCAGGCGATCGCCTCGTTCGTCTCCGCCTATCTCCGCAAGGACGGCTTCGACGTCCGGACGACCGCGAGCGGTCGCGAGGCGCTGACGATCGTCGGCACCGACGCCCCCGCACTCGTCGTCCTCGATCTGATGCTGCCCGACCTCGACGGGCTCGAGGTCTGCAGGCGGATTCGCGAGACGAGCACGCTGCCCGTGCTGATGCTGACGGCGCGCGACGACGACCTCGACAAGATCGCCGGGCTCGAGGTCGGCGCCGACGACTACCTCACGAAGCCCTTCAACCCGCGCGAGCTCGTGGCGAGAG
>DATEPQ010000098.1:0-8437 GCA_035273125.1 Gaiellaceae bacterium | reverse complement strand
GCTCTTCGCCGCGCCGGCCGCGTACTACCTCGTGATTTCGTTCGGCTACCACTAACTCCCTACACTGGGCGGGTGAAACGGGTCGCGCTGCTCGGGGCGACGGGGTCGATCGGCCGCCAGGCCGTCGAGATCGTGGAGGCTCATCCGGAGCTCGAGCTCTGTGCGGCGGCGTCCGGCTCGACGCCGCTCGAGGACGTGGACGCGCCGCTGAAGGAGGTGGGCGGCGACCTGACCGAGCTGCTCGAGCGGGCGCAACCGGACGTTGTCCTCAACGCGGTCGTCGGCTTCGCAGGCGTCCACGCGACCCTCTGGGCGCTCGAGCACGGCGTCGACCTCGCGCTGGCGAACAAGGAGAGCCTCGTCGCAGCAGGCGAGCTCGCGCTCTCGGCGCGCGAGCGCGGCGGCGGCCGCATCCTGCCCGTCGACAGCGAGCACTCGGCGCTCTTCCAGTGCCTCGAGGGGCGCAGGCCGGAGCAGGTCGACACGCTCGTGCTCACCGGCTCGGGCGGGCCTTTCCGCAGCCGGACGCGCGAGGAGCTCGAGGACGTCACTCCCGAGGAAGCGCTCGCGCATCCGACCTGGCGCATGGGCCCGAAGATCACGGTGGACTCCGCGACACTCGCGAACAAGGGGCTCGAAGTGATCGAGGCGCACTATCTGTTCGGCGTGGGATACGACCGCATCGAGGTGGCGATTCAGCCGACCTCGATCGTGCACTCGCTCGTCCGCTTCCGCGACGGTGCCTCACTCGCGCATCTCGGCTACCCGGACATGCGCGTGCCGATCTCCTACGCGCTCACGTATCCCGAGCGCGCCGCGACGCCGCTGGCGCCGCTCGACCTCACCTCGCTCACGCTGGAGTTCTCGCCGCCCGACATCGACACGTTCCCGATGCTCTCGCTCGCGCGCGCGGCCGGCGAGGACGCGGGCAGCGCGCCGTGCGTCTACAACGCCGCGAACGAGGTGGCCGTCGCCGCGTTCCTCGGCGGCCGCCTGCCGTTCCTCGGGATTCCGGAGGTCGTGGGGGAGACGCTCGCGGCCGTAGGCACCCATCCGGTTCGCGACGTCGACGATCTCGTCGAGGCCGACCGTGGAGCGCGCCGGATCGCGGAGGGAGCGCTGGCGACCGCATGACCTGGCTGATCGTGATCGTCGGTCTCGTGCTCGTCGTGTTCGTGCACGAGCTGGGCCACTTCTCGGTCGCCCTGGCCGTCGGGATGCGGCCGCGGAGCTTCTACATCGGCTTCCCGCCTGCGCTCGTGAAGGTGCGGCGGAACGGGGTCGAGTACGGAATCGGGATGATCCCGCTCGGCGGACTCGTCCGGATCCCGGGCATGCACCGGCCGGCCGCGTCCGACCTGCGGACGTTCATCGACCCTGCCGTGCGCGAGCAACCCGACCTCGCACCGGCCGTCGGCACCGTCCGCCGCGCGCTCGACGCCGAGGACTACGACGGCGCGCGGCGCGCCTATCCGGAGCTCGAGCAGGACGTGGCCGTGGCGTCCCTGTCTCCGTCCGCGCGACGCTCGGCCGAGCGGGCCCTGCGCGACCTCGAGGAGGGAACTGCACCCGACGCGTACTGGCGCGCCGCGACGTGGAAGCGCGTCGCCGTGATCGCCGCAGGGCCGCTCGCGAACATCTTCCTCGCATTCGCGATCCTCTTCACCGTCTTCGCCGTCAGCGGTGGCCCGGCGCAGACGCAGCACTACACGAACAAGGTCGAGACCGTGGAGGCGGGCACACCGGCGGCGGCCGCCGGCCTCCGGGTCGGCGATCGCATCGTCGCGGTCAACGGCGTGCCGACCCGCGCGTTCGGCGACGTCTCGCACCTCATCAAGTCGAGTCACGGCCGCCCGGTCATGCTCACGGTGGAGCGCAACGGCCGGCACGTGACCATCGGGCCGCGGTCGACGATTCGCAGCCACGGCCGCTGGATCTTCGGCTTCTCCCCGGAACCGCGCGTCGTGAGCTACACGGTCGGCGGGGCGGCTCGCACCGCGGGATCCGACCTCTGGGAGGTCGTCACCGGCACCGCCAAGGGGTTCCGCGGGCTCTTCTCGCACCAGGGACGGAGCCAGCTCTCCGGCCCGGTCGGAATCGTCCAGGTCTCCCACAGCCAGCTCCAGGCCGGCGGGACGTGGTACCTCCAGATCCTCGCCTTCGTGAGCATGTCGCTTGCGCTCATCAACCTCTTACCGCTGCTGCCGCTCGACGGCGGCCACATCCTCTTCTCCCTCATCGAGGGAGTCCGCCGCCGCGCTCTCGCCCGCGAGGTGTACGAGCGGGTATCCGTCGTCGGATTCGCGTTCATCCTGCTCGTGATGGTGATCGCGTTCTCGAACGACGTCTCGGGCGCGCCGCACTGAGGCGCTTCAGCGTCCTTTGAGGGCGGGATTCCGGCGGAACCCGCCGGGCTAGACTGACTCACAGATGGCCAGCAAGCGGCAAATCTCGGTCGGTGGCGTGCAGATCGGCGGCGGAGCGCCGGTCGTCGTCCAGTCGATGACGACGACGAAGACGCACGACGTCGAGGCGACGACCGCTCAGGTCGCGGCGCTCGCGAGCGCCGGCTGCGAGATCGTCCGCGTCGCGGTCCCGAAGACGGAGGACGCCGAGGCGCTGTCGAAGATCGTGCGCTTCTCGCCCGTCCCGATCATCGCGGACATCCATTTCAACGCGAGCCTCGCGCTCAAAGCGATCGAGCAGGGAGTTGCTGCCGTCCGCATCAACCCCGGCAACATCGGTGGCTCGGACAAGGTCGCCGAGGTCGTGCGCGCGGCGAAGGCCAAGGGGATCCCGATGCGGATCGGTGCGAACTCGGGCTCGCTGCCGAAGCATCTCGAGGAGCTCGCGCAAAAGGATCAGGCGGAGGCGCTCGTCGAGGCGGCACTCGAGGAGGTGCGCCTGCTCGAGAGCCTCGACTTCTACGACTTCAAGATCTCGGTCAAGTCGAGCCACGTGCCGACCATGATCCGCGCCTACCGGATGCTGTCGGAGAAGGTCGAGTATCCGCTCCATCTCGGCGTCACCGAGGCCGGCACCGTCTTCGCGGGGTCGATCAAGAGCGCGGTGGGCATCGGCACGCTCCTCGCGGAGGGAATCGGCGACACGATCCGGGTCTCGCTTTCGTCGGACCCGGTGGAGGAGCCCAAGACCGCCTACGAGATCCTCAAGGCCCTCGGTCTGCGCGAGCGCGGCCCCGTGATGATCGCGTGCCCGAGCTGCGGCCGCGACAACGTCGGAGTCCACACGCTCGCCGAGGAGGTCGAGCGGCGCCTGCAGGAGTACCCCCAGCATTTCGAGGTGGCCGTGCTGGGCTGCGCCGTCAACGGCCCCGGCGAGTCCGGCGACGCGGACTTCGGCATCGCCGGCGGCCGTGACGTCGGCTTCATCTACGCCCACGGGCGGGTCCTGAAGAAGGTCAGCTCGGACATCCTCATCGACGAGCTCTTCCACGAGATCGACAGGTGGATCGCCGACGGGATGAACCGGCCGAAGCGGCTCAAGATGGCCAAGCCGGCAGCCCTGGCGATGGCCGAAGCCTCGCTCATCCCGCTCGAATAGGGTCCGGCGAGACCGGATGATCGCCCGAGCCTCACAGCTCTTCCTGCCGACCCTGCGCGACGCCCCGGCCGACGCCGAGGCCGCGTCGCATCGGCTGCTCGTGCGCGGAGGCTTCATCCGCCAGATCGGCGCGGGCCTCTGGGCTTTCCTGCCGCTGGGCTGGCGCGTTCACATGCGGATCGAGCAGATCATCCGCGAGGAGATGAATGCGATCGGCGGCCAGGAGATGCTCTCGCCGACGCTGACGCCGGCCGAGCTCTGGGAGACGACCGGGCGCATCGAGGTTCCGATTCTGTTCCACCTCAAAGACAGCGGTGGGCGGCCCTTCGTGCTGTCCTGGACGCACGAGGAATCCATGACATTCCTTGCGCGCGAGATCCAGTCCTACAAGCAGCTCCCGCAGGTCTGGTACCACTTCTCGACCAAGGACCGCGACGAGCCGCGGCCGCGCGGCGGTCTCCTGCGCGTCCGCGAGTTCATCATGAAGGACGCGTACACGTTCGACGCCGACGAGGCCGGCCTGGACGCCGCGTTCGCTCGCCACGAAGAGGCGTACAGGCGGATCTTCGCGCGTTGCGGGCTCGAGGCGTACCTTGTGGAGGCGGAATCGGGGGTCATGGGCGGCAAGGAATCCAAGGACTTCCTCGCGCCGACCGGATCCGGCGAGAACGAGCTGATGCGCTGCGACAACGGCGACTACTTCGCCGATGCGGAGGCCGCACGCGGCACGCCTCCTGCGCCCGAGCTGCCGCCTGCGCTCGACGTCCCGGAAGTGGTCGAGACGCCGGGCGTCGGGACGATCGACGAGCTGGCCGAGTTCCTCTCGATTGCTGCGTCGGCGACTTCGAAGGCGCTGCCCGTCGTGACAGGAGACCGGCTCGTGCTCGCGCTCGTCCGGGGCGACGACAAGCTGAGCGAAGGCAAGCTCGAGACCTTCTTCGAGGCCGCCTTCCGACCGGCGACCGAAGAAGAGATCCGTGCCGCGTTCGGAGCCGGCGGGGGCTCGCTCGGGCCGGTCGGCGTGGACGTCGAGGTCATCGCCGACGAGGCGCTCCGCGAGGGCCAGTACGTCGCCGGCGCGAACGAGGACGGCAAGCATCTCCGCGGCGTCCAGGCCGGTCGCGACTACGAGCCGACCTTCGCCGACATCCGCCAGGCGAAGGACGGTGACGGCTGCCCCGAATGCGGAGGCACGCTCCGGATCCAGACGGCGATCGAGGTCGGGCACATCTTCAAGCTCGGCACCTTCCACTCGAAGCCCTTCGGCGCGACGTTTCTTGACGAGGACGGGAGGGAGAAGCCCATCGTCATGGGCAGCTACGGCATCGGTCTCGCCCGCACCATGGCGGCGATCGTGGAGCAGTCGCACGACGAGAACGGCATCGTCTGGCCGCAGTCGGTCGCGCCGTACGACGCACACGTGGTCGCGCTGCCCGGAGCCGACGAGATCGCACTGCAGGCGGCGGAGGCGCTCTCGGCGGCGGGGCTCGACGTCCTGCTCGACGACCGTGACCAGCGGGCGGGCGAGAAGTTTGCGGACGCCGACCTGATCGGCTGTCCCCTCCGCGTCACGGCGGGACGGAAGAGTCTCGAGGACGGCAGGGTCGACGTGAGGAATCGCGCAACCGGCGACGAGAAGCGATTAGATGTTGCCGATCTGGCAACGGAGGCTTGAGGTGGCAAAGCGTCGGCGCTTCAGCGAGGAGGGGTTCGGCGAGACCGTCCAGCGCCTGATGGACGAGCAGGGCGTGACGTATCGCCAACTCGCGTCGCGCACCGGCCTCTCGGCCGGCTATCTCAACCACCTCGTGCACGGCAACCGGCCGGTCCCGTCCAACGACGTCGTCGCGACGCTCGCCGGAGCGCTCGACGTCGAGCCCGAGCATTTCCGCGAGTACCGGCTGCGAGTGATCACCGACCGGCTCGAGGCGATGCCCGCGCTGATCGACCGGCTCTACCGCCAGCTCAACCGCCGCAGCTAGCGCAACCCGTACCGCAGAAAGAGGTGCGAGCCGTGCGTCCGCACGGAGCGGAGCCGGCCGGCGACACGCGTCTGCGGAACGAGCTCGACGCCCTCGACGAGCCCGAGCCGGGCGCTTGCTGCGCGGCCGGCGAGAACGGGGGAGACCGTGAGGAACAGCTCGTCGACGAGCTGTGAGGCCACGAGCGAGCCGAAGATCGACGGCCCCGCCTCCGTCAGCACGACCGGGCAGCCGCGGTCGCGCAACAGGTCGATCGCGCGCCCGAGGTCGACCGTATCGCCGTCGTTCACGGCGACGACTTCACTCGCCTCGGGAACCGAAGCTCGCAGGCGAGACGCTGCGCTCTCGGTCGTGAGCACGAGGGCTCCGGACCCGAGCACGGGATGGGCGGGATCGAGTGAGGCTCCGGTGGTGACGACCACGACGAGCGGCTGCTCGGGCCGGCCGCGCCGCGCCCGGAGCTCGAGGAGCGCCTCGGCGACGTCGGGATACGCGCGGTCGACCCGCCACGTCCCCTTCGGCGAGGCGAGCAGCGTGCCCGAGCCGACGACCACCGCGTCGGCGCACGCGCGCACCAGCGCGAGGACGAACCGGTCCGCCTCGCTGTCGTCGCCGATCACCGCATGGGAGCGAGGCAGCCGCGGCACCGCCACGACGCCGTCGAGCGACTCGACGAAGTTCGCGACGACGCACCGCTCGTCGAGACCGATCGCGCCGCCGTAGAGCGTGGCGAGTGCCTCCGGCACGTCCCACCGTGGCAGGTCCTCGGCCTCGGCCAGGACCCTGAACGCTTCGATCACCGGGTCAGACTAAGGAACTCGGCCCGCAGCGCGGGATCCTCGTCGTACAGGTCGCGCCAGACCGTCGTCACGGTCAGGGAGCCGTCCTCCTCGACGCCCCGCATCGCGGTGCACATGTGCGCCGCCTCGAGCCTGACGGCGACTCCGCGCGCCCCTGAGAGCTCGCGCAGGCCGTCTGCGATCTCCTCCGCGAGCCGCTCCTGCACGGTGAAGCGGCGCGCGTACAGCCGCACGAGGCGCGTGAGCTTGGAGATGCCGAGGATCTCGTCGCCGGCGACGTAGCCGACATACGCGCGGCCGTGGAACGGGAGCGCATGGTGTTCGCACAGGGCATAGAAGCCGATGGGGCCTTCGACGATCTGTGCGTGCCGCCCCTCGACGCCCTCGGGCCGCTCGGTCGGGAAGACGGTGCGGAGCTTGGGATCGCCGTCGTAACCGGCCGTCGCGTCGTACAGCGCCCGGACGAACCGGCGCGGCGTGTCCCGCGTCCCCGGTGTGTCGAGATCGAGTCCGAGCGCCTCGAAGATCTCCGCGGCGTTGCGCTCGAGACGCTCCCAGTCGGCCGGCGTGAGATCGCGCGCGACCTCGCCCTCATGGGCGGGAAGCTCGAAGACGTTAGTGCTCACGCAAGTTCCTCCTGTCCTCTGGGCGCGCGCCGCGGGAGAACCACGAGCGCGATTACGACGACCTCCGCGAGTGCGAGCCAGGCGAAGGCAAGCGGGTGTCCGAGTGCGATCAGGAGCCCGAACGCGGCTAGCTGCGTCGACATTCCGAGGTTGGCGAGCACTGACACGGCCGTCGGGCTCGCGACCGCGGGTCGCCGCGCGACGAGAGCCTCGGCGAGCCGGTCCTGCGGGGCGTAGACGAGCCCGTAGATCCGCCGCAGGAATGCCGTCCCGCGTCCGTCCGCCTCGGGCTCGGCCGAGGCCGCCCGGGACAGGCGCTCGACGTTGAAGTTGAGACTGAGGACACTCGTCAGGGCAAGGAGTCCAACGAGTGCGACAGCCGGCCGCGTGGTCGTCCACGCGAGCGCCGCGAAGAGCGCCAGGTTCACGAGCAGGTCCATCTCCGAGTCGAGATAGCGGCCGAAGGAGCTGATCCGGCCGGTGAGCCGCGCGAGCTGGCCGTCCGCGTTGTCGAGCAGCGTCTTGAGCTGGACGAGGAGCGCGGCCGCGAGCAGCGAGCCGCGACCGAGCTCGACCGCGGCCGCGATGCCAGCCGCGCCGGCGGCAAGGACCACGAGCGGCGGTGGCACGCGCAGGCGCGCGAGCGACAGGACGAGCGGATGCGCGAGCGGCCGGAACACCTTCTCGCACACGAGCTCCGTGCCGCGCCGCGGCTTCCGCGACCGGGCAAGCGCACTAGACGGCAAGGGCTCCCTCTCCGGCGCGAATCAGGTCGCGCGCGTCGTCGAGCTTGTCCCAGACGTTCCAGAGCAGCACTCCGCGAGGCTTGCCGTCCTCGACGTAGGTGATGACGCCCTTGCGGTTCGGCTCCTGCCAGTCCTCGACGACCTCGAGCCTGGAGTCGACGACCCCGACCGCCTCGTAGCCGAGGTCGAACAGATCGGAGTAGAAGAACGGCAGGTGGTCGTAGGCGACGTTGGCCCCGGCCATGTTCGCGCCGACGGCCTTGCCGTGCGAGTTCGCGTGGTCCTCGTGCTCGATCCGCATGGTCGTGCCGAGCGCGCGCACCGGGAACCGCGCGACGTCGCCCGCCGCGAAGACGTCCTCGTGGCCGGACACCCGTCCGTACTCGTCCACGACGATTCCGTCGGAGACCTCGAGCCCCGCTGACTCGGCGAGCTCGGTGTCCGGAATCACGCCCAGCCCTGCCACCACCGCGTCTGCCTCGAGCGTGAGGCCCGACTCGGTCTCGACCCGGTTCGCCGACGCCGACTTGACCAGCTGCTCGGTGTGCACGTCGACGCCCTTCTCCCGGTAGTACTCCGCGACGAACTGGGAGAGCCCGAGCGGAAAGAGGCGGAAGCCGATTCCCGGCTCCGGGAAGAGCATCGTGACGCGGCAGCCGTTGCCGACGAGGCCGGCCGCGATCTCCGAGCCGATGAAGCCGCCGCCGATCACGACGACG
>DATEPQ010000097.1:0-2959 GCA_035273125.1 Gaiellaceae bacterium | reverse complement strand
GACCGGA
This sequence comes from Gaiellaceae bacterium, assembly GCA_035273125.1. Taxonomy (GTDB): domain Bacteria; phylum Actinomycetota; class Thermoleophilia; order Gaiellales; family Gaiellaceae; genus Palsa-739. Next base: position 2,952 of record DATEPQ010000097.1, on the reverse strand, counting down.
TCGAGAACGAGCTCAACGACCAGGTCTGCTCCGGCGAGCTCACCCTCGCCGAGGCGCAGCAGCGCGAGGCCGACCTGAAGCACACGCAGGGGTAGAGTCGGTGCATGGAGATCTCGCCCGACGCTCACATGGGCCTGGTCGAGCTGAGCGTCTCCGACCTCGACCGCTCGCTTGCGTACTGGCAGGACGCGATCGGCCTGCGCGTCCTCTCGCGCGAGAACGGGACGGCGGAGCTCGGCGTCGACGCGCCGCTGCTGCGCTTCGTCGAGGAGCCCGGCGCCCGGCCGGCCTACGGCTTCACCGGTCTCTTTCACGTCGCGCTGCTCGTCCCGGATCGTCCGAGCCTCGGCCGCTTCCTCGCTCACACGGTGCGCGGGCAGATCCCACTCACCGGCCTCTCCGACCACGACGTGAGCGAGGCGATCTACCTGCGCGACCCCGACTACCACGGGATCGAGGTCTACGCCGACCGCCCGCGTGAGCTGTGGGAGGGGCAGGTCGCGCAGCGCATGACGACGATCCCGCTCGACGCCGGCTCGCTGCTCGCGGAGGCCGGCGACGCCGGGTTCGACGGACTGCCCGACGGTACGAGGATGGGACACGTCCACCTCTGCGTCCGGGACGTCGACGAGACGATCGGCTTCTACCGCGACAGGCTCGGGATGGGGCTGACGGCGCAGCTCGGCGACCAGGCCGCGTTCCTCAGCGCGGGTGGCTACCACCACCACATCGGCGGCAACACCTGGGAGACGCGCGGCGCCGAGCCCGCCCCGGAGGGAACCGCGCGGCTGCTCCGCTTCACCGTCGTGCTCCCGGACGAGGAGGAAGTCGCGCGCGTCGCGGAGCAGATCGGCGGCACCGAGGTCCTCGATCCCTCGGGGAACGCGCTGGCGCTCGCCGCCGCCTAGTTCGTGCGCTATACCTGACAGGAGCAGATGAGCAGCAAGCCCGTCGAGCAGCTCTCTCAGGTCATCGTCCGTTTCGCGGGGGACTCCGGCGACGGCATGCAGCTGACCGGCTCGCAGTTCACGTCCGAGGCGGCGCTGCTCGGCAACGACATCTCGACGCTGCCCGACTTCCCCGCCGAGATCCGCGCGCCCGCCGGCTCGCTGCCGGGCGTGTCGGGCTTCCAGCTCCACTTCGCCGACCACGACATCCTCACGCCCGGCGACGCGCCGAACGTCCTCGTCGCGATGAACCCGGCCGCGCTGAAGACGAACCTCGCAGACCTGCCGCGGGGTGGAACGCTGATCCTCGACGGCGACGCGTTCACCGAGCGGAACCTCCAGAAGGCCGGCTACGCGCAGAGCCCGCTCGAGGACGGGTCGCTCGACGAGTACCAGGTGCATGCGGTGCCGCTGACGTCGCTGACCGTCGGCGCGCTGAAGGAGATCGAGGGCGTGACGCCTCGCGAGGCCGAGCGCTCGAAGAACATGTTCGCGCTCGGGCTCATGTCGTGGCTGTACGGCCGTTCGATCAAGCCGACGATCGAGTTCCTCGAGGAGAAGTTCGGCGCGAAGCGGCCGGAGATCGCGGCGGCGAACATCAAGGCGCTGCGCGCCGGCTACGCATTCGGCGAGACGACCGAATCCTTCGCGGTCACGTACGAGGTCAAGCCCGCGCAGCTCGCGCCCGGGACGTACCGCAACATCACCGGCAACCAGGCGCTGTCGCTCGGGCTGGTCGCGGCGTCGCGGCTCTCGGGGCTGCCGCTCTTCCTCGGCGCCTACCCGATCACGCCGGCGAGCTCGATCCTCGAGGAGCTCGCGGGCTACAAGCACTTCGGCGTGCGCACGTTCCAGGCCGAGGACGAGATCGCGGCGGCGGGTGCCGCGGTCGGGGCCGCGTTCGGCGGTGCGCTCGGGGTCACGACCTCGGCGGGGCCGGGCATCGTCCTCAAGGCCGAGACGGTCGGGCTCGCGATCATGCTCGAGCTGCCGCTCGTGATCTGCGACATTCAGCGCGCCGGGCCGTCGACGGGGATGCCCACCAAGCCGGAGCAGGGCGATCTCCTCATGGTCATGTACGGACGCAACAGCGAGTCGCCGGTGCCGGTGATCGCGGCCGGGTCGCCGTCCGACTGCTTCCACGCGGCGATCGAGGCGGCGCGGATCGCGCTCAAGTACCGCACGCCGGTCTACCTGCTCTCTGACGCCTACCTCGCGAACGGCTCCGAACCGTGGCTGCTTCCCGACCTCGACACGCTGCCCGACCTGACTCCCACCTTCGCCACCGAGCCGAACGCGGGGGACGAGTTCCTCCCGTACCTGCGCGACGAGCAGACGCTCGCGCGGCCGTGGGCACTGCCCGGGACAAAGGGGCTCGAGCACCGGATCGGCGGACTCGAAAAGGCGGACCGGACGGGGAACATCTCCTACGACCCCGAGAACCACGACCTGATGACGCGGCTGCGCGCGCAGAAGGTCGCGGGGATCGCCGCCGACATCCCGGAGCTCGAGGTCGACGACCCCGACGGCGAGGCGAAGGTGCTCGTGCTCAGCTGGGGCGGCACGTACGGGCCGGTCGCGGCGGCGGCGCGGCGCGTCCGCGCGAACGGCAAGCACGTCGCGCACGCGCACCTGCGCTATCTCAATCCGTTCCCGCGCAACACCGGCGACGTGCTGCGCCGCTACGAGAAGGTGCTGATCCCGGAGATGAACCTCGGCCAGCTCCTGCAGCTCGTGCGGTCGCAGTTCCTCGTCGACGCGATCGGCTACAACCACGTGCGCGGCTTCCCGCTGCGCGCAGCAGAGGTGGCGGAGGCGGCCGAGGCCCTGGTGGATGCCGCATGACCGGGACGAACGGCAACGGTCACCTGACCGCGAAGGACTTCCGCACCGACCAGGAGGTGCGCTGGTGCCCGGGCTGCGGCGACTACGCGATCCTCGCCGCGCTCCAGTCGTTCATGCCGGAGCTCGGGATCGAGCGCGAGAACACCGTCTTCATCAGCGG
>DATEPQ010000096.1:0-6640 GCA_035273125.1 Gaiellaceae bacterium | reverse complement strand
GGCTCGGGCTCCGGAGCGGCGTCCGGCGTCCGTTCCGGCAGCTCGTCCTCCGGAGGGAGCATCGAGCGTGGCACCGCGCCGCGCTCGCGCTGGGCCTGGATCGCGGCGTTCATCTCGTCGCGCTGCGACTCGTCGTCCACGTCACTCACGTACGCCGCAGAGGACGAGCCTCCTTTCGTAGGCTCGCGGCGGCATGTGCTTCGACCTCGACTCAGAGCCGCCGATCCAGCGCATCTCGGGCGCCGCCGTCTCGCACGACGACCTCGTGCTCGAGGCCGAGGACGGCAACAGGTTCGCGGCGTTCCGCGCCATCCCGGACGGCGAGGTCTCGACCGGCGTCGTGATCCTGCCGGACGTTCGCGGCCTCTATCGCTTCTACGAGGAGCTCGCCCTGCGCTTCGCCGAGCGCGGCCACGCTGCGATCGCCTTCGACTACTTCGGCCGCACGGCCGGCATCGACAAGCGGCCGGACGACTGGGACTACATGCCGCTCGTGCAGCAGCTCACACACGAACAGGTGCAGGCCGACGTGGGCGCCTGCGTCCGCGACCTGCGGGCCCTCGGCTGCAGCGCGATCTTCACGGTCGGGTTCTGCTACGGCGGCAGCGGCTCGTGGGCGGCGGCCGCATCGGGACACGGGATCGCGGGAGCCGTCGGCTTCTACGGCCGGCCGAGCCGGATGATCGAGCTCTTGCCGCAGCTCGAGTCACCGATCCTGGCGCTGCAGGGTGGGGCCGACCAGGCCATCCCCCACGAGGACAACGTCGAGTTCGAGCAGGCGCTGCGCACGATGGGCAAGGAGTACGAGCTGATCGAGTTCGAAGGCGCGCCACACAGCTTCTTCGACCGCAAACAGGAGGAGTTCCAGTCCGCCTCCGACGCGGCGTGGCAGCGCACGCTCGAATTCATCGACGCGCACAAGTAGTTTCGGCCGCCACTCGCTCGGTACTCCGAGGGGATGGGAGTCCTCGCGCCGCTCCGCGGCCTCCTCTGGGCGCGCAGGCGCCGTCCCGAGCAGGTCGCCTACTGGGTTTCGCTCGCGCACGAGCGGTTCGGGCCCGCCGACCTTCTGCAACAGGCGATCGAAGCCGAGGAAGAGGGGTTCGACGGCATCTGCTGCTCCGACCACCTTGCGCCGTGGTGGACACGGCCCACTGCGCCGACCTCCTCGGGCAACGCCTGGGTCTGGCTCGGCGCAGCCGCGCACGCGACGCGCCGTGCCTCCCTCGGCTCGGCCGTGACCTCCCTCGTGCACCGCTACAACCCGGTGGTCGTCGCGCAGCAGATCGCGACGCTCGAGGCGCTCGCGCCCGGCCGTGCTTTCCTCGGCGTCGGCTCGGGCGAGGCGATGAACGAGGTGCCTGCGGGGATGGACTGGCCGTCCACCGCGGAGCAGCTCGCGCGCACCGAGGAGGCGCTCGAGATCGTGGTCCGGCTGCTCGACGGCGAGACCGTTGACTTCGAGGGCCGCTACTTCCGCGCCCGGGCCGCGAAGCTCCACTACCAGCCCTCCCGCCGTCCGCCGGTCTACATGTCCGCGTTCTACGAAGGCGCTGCCGAAGTCGCCGGCCGGCTGGCCGACGGGATCTGGACGCTCGGCGACCCGCGCAGCGCGCCGAAGATCGTCGACGCGTACCGCCGCTCGTGCGAGCGCCACGGCCGCGAGCCGGGCGAGGTGATCCTGCAGACGCTCTTCTCGTGGGCGCACGACGACGACGCAGCGCTCGAGAACGCCCGCGAGTGGAAGGGCACGCTCGTCGACGAGAGCTACACCGACGACGTCCACGACCCGGCGGAGATCGAGCGCCGGGGCGAGGACGAGGTGTCCGACACGAAGCTCGAGGCCATGACGATCGTCTCGTCCGACGCCTCGACCCACGTGAAGAGAATCAAGATGCTCGAGGCGATGGGGGCGACGGCCGTCGCGCTGATGAACATCTCGGGTGCCGATCCGCACGGCGCGCTCCGGGTCTACGGCCGCGAGGTTCTGCCCGAGTTGCGGGGCTAGTGCGGAACATGCGTTTCCCGTTCGGGCCCGCCGTCCACAACTTCGTAGTGAGCGATTTCGAGGAGGAGTGACCAATGGGCGAGCTCGTCGCCGACTATGTCCTGAAGCGCCTGCGCGAGTGGGACATCCACCGCATCTACGGCTATCCCGGCGACGGGATCAACGCCTTTCTCGGCGCACTCGACCGCGCCGACGGCGACCCCGAGTTCATCCAGACCCGCCACGAGGAGATGGCCGCCTTCATGGCCTGCGGCCACGCGAAGTTCTCCGGCCCGGACACGCTCGGCGTCTGCATGGCGACGTCGGGCCCGGGCGCTGTCCACCTCCTCAACGGGCTCTACGACGCGAAGCTCGACCACGTGCCGGTCCTCGCCATCGTCGGCCAGCAAGCGCGCTCGGCTCTCGGCTCGCACTACCAGCAGGAGATCGACCTCCCGGTTCTCTTCACCGACGTGTCGGAGTACGTCCAGTACTGCATGGAGCCGGCGCAGGCGCGCCATCTGATCGACCGTGCCTGCCGGATCGCACTCGACCACAAGGGCGTCTGCACGATCATCGTCCCGAACGACGTGGCCGAGCTGGACGCCGTCGAGTCGCCGCCGCGCATGCACGGCTCCGTCTACTCGAGCGTCGGCTACAGCCGGCCGCGCGTGCTGCCACAGGAGTCCGACATCCAGCACGCGGCCGAGATCCTCAACGAGGGGGAGAAGGTCGCGATGCTCATCGGCCAGGGTGCCCGCGGCGCTGCCGAGGAGCTCGAGCGCGTCGCCGACCTGCTCGGCGCCGGCGTCGCGAAGGCGCTGCTCGGCAAGGACGTCCTCGCCGACGACCTCCCCTACGTGACCGGCGCGATCGGCCTGCTCGGGACGATTCCGAGCTACGACATGATGGAGAACTGCGACACGCTGCTCATGGTCGGCACGAGCTTCCCGTACGCGGAGTTCCTGCCGAAGGAGGGCCAGGCGCGGTGCGTCGAGATCGATCTCAAGGCCGGAATGATCGGCATCCGCTACCCGGCGAACGTGCAGCTGATCGGCGACGCAAAGGAGACACTCAAGGCCCTAGAGCCGCACCTTGTGCGCAAGGAGGATCGCGGCTGGCGCGAGGGGATCGAGAAGAGCGTCCGCGACTGGTGGGACATCGTCGAGCGCCGCTCGATGATGGAGGCCGATCCGATGAACCCGCAGCGGGTCGTGCACGAGCTCTCGCAGGTGCTGCCGGAGGACGCCATCATCACGGCCGACTCCGGCTCGTCCACGAACTGGTTCGCCCGGCAGCTGAAGCTGCGCAAGGGCAACCTCGCGTCGCTCTCGGGCACGCTCGCGACGATGGTCCCCGGTGTCCCGTACGCGATCGCCGCGAAGTTCGCGCATCCGAACCGGCCCGTCATCTGCTTCGTCGGCGACGGCGCCTTCCAGATGCTCGGCATGAACGAGATGCTGACGGTAAAGCGCTACCACGAGCGCTGGCCCGACAAGCGGCTCATCTTCTGCGTCTTCAACAACCAGGACCTGAACCAGGTGACCTGGGAGCAGCGCGTCATGGAGGGCGACCCGAAGTTCATGGGCACGCAGTGGCTGCCGAACTTCGACTACGCGGGCTACGCGGAGCTCTGCGGCCTGAAGGGGATCTTCTGCGACGACGGGGACAGCGTCCGCGCGGCGTGGGAGGAGGCGCTCTCGGCCGACCGCCCGGTCGTGCTCGAGGTCAAGACCGATCCCGAGGTTCCGCCGCTGCCGCCGCACATTCGCGAGGAGCAGGCGAAGAAGATGGCGGAGGCGATGGTCAAGGGCGATCCCGAGCGGATGGGCGTGATGGAAAAGTCGCTCCGCGGCAAGCTTGTCGAGTTCACCGAGCACCTGAAGTCGTAGTGGTGGCCGCGACCCTCGAGCGGCTCGACGTCCACGCGTACACGATCCCGACCGACCAGCCGGAGTCGGACGGGACGCTCGAGTGGGACTCGACGACGATCGTCGTCGTCGAGGCTCACGCCGGCGGTAAGACGGGCCTCGGCTACACGTACTGCGACGCGGCCGCCGCGGAGGTCGTCTCCTCGCAGCTCGCCGGAGCCGTCGAGGGCGAGGATCTGATGGACGTGCGGGCCGCGTGGCTGCGCATGGGCGCTCAGCTGCGGAACGCCGGCCGGCCCGGCATCGGGTTCTGCGCCGTGTCCGCGGTCGACCAGGCGCTCTGGGACCTGAAGGCGCGCCTGCTCGACGTCCCGCTCGTCGTCCTGCTCGGCGCGGCCCACGACGACGTCCCGATCTACGGCAGCGGTGGCTTCTGCTCGTACACCGACGAGCGTCTGTGCGAGCAGCTCGGCGGCTGGGCCGAGGCGGGGATCCCGCGCGTGAAGATGAAGGTCGGACGCGAGCCGGAGCGCGATCCCGCCCGGCTCGACGCTGCCCGCGAGGCGATCGGCGACGACGTCGAGCTCTACGTCGATGCCAACGGCGCCTTCGCGCGCAAGGAGGCGCTTGCGTGGGCCGAGCGCTACGCGGAGTCCTGGAACGTGACGTGGTTCGAGGAGCCGGTCTCCTCGGCCGACCAGGAGGGCCTGCGCCTGCTGCGGGACGAGGCGCCGGCGGGGCTCGAGATCGCAGCGGGTGAGTACGCGTACGTGCCGGCCGACTTCCGGCACATCGTGAGCTGCGTCGACTGTCTCCAGGCCGACGTGACACGGTGCGGCGGGATCACTGGCCTCCTCTCGGCCTCCGGCCTCGCGAACGCGCACTCCATCGACCTCTCGGCGCACTGCGCTCCTGCGATCTCGACGCACGTCTTCTGCGCGGTCGAGCGGCGCCGTCACCTCGAGTACTTCCACGACCACGTGCGGGTCGAGGGGATGCTCTTCGACGGCGTCCCCGAGCCGCAGGGCGGCGTGCTCCGCCCCGACCGCTCCCGACCGGGCAACGGGCTCGAGCTCAAGCACGCGGAGGCGGAGAGGCTCGCCGCCTGAGGGCGTCGGCGTTTTCGTTCGGGGCGACGGAGAGAAAAGCACCACGATGAAACTTGCGCGTCTACTGGCGAACATCCGCGAGGGGCGGATGCAGAAGCTCTTCGCGGCGACCACGGCGGCCAGCGTCCCGCCGCTCGCCTTCGAGATCTACTACGAGCACTACAAGGGCTCGTTCGGCGACAAGTGGATGTGGACGCCGCTCCTGCTCACTCCGCCGCTCACCGCAGCGGGCATCGCCGGTGTCTTCTCCGAGCGGGCAGCGCGCACGTGGCTGCCTGCGCTGTCCGCGCTGTACGCCCTCGACGGCGCGATCGGCGTGATCACGCACATCCGCGGCGTCCAGAAGCGCCCCGGCGGGTTCGAGGAGCCGACGTACAACCTCGCGATGGGGCCGCCGCTGTTCGCGCCGGGCTCGCTCTGCCTCGTGGGCATGCTCGGCCTGCTCGCCGCGGTCGTCAAGCGAGAGAAGTAGGCCGCCGCGATGCCGTACGACTTCGCCGAGGCGCATCACCTCCCGAACCGCCGCCTACCCGAGCAGGCGCACGCCGACCCGTACGACCTGCCGCGCCAGCGGCGGGGCGTGACGCCGCAGATGCACGGCCGCTATCCCGACTACGACGTCCTCGAGCAGGCCGATCACTGGGACGAGGTGACGCGTCGCGTGGTGCTCGAGCGCGTGGAAAGCGTCCCGGAGATCCGCTTCTTCGCCATGGAGGAGGCCGAGACACTGACCGCCTTCGCCGACATCGTCCTCGCGCAGGACTCCGAGCCCCGCATCCCGGTCATGGCCTACGTCGACCAGAAGCTCTTCAACGGGGAGCGCGACGGCTACCGCTACTTCGACATGCCCGACGACGACGAGACGTGGCGACGCGTTGCACGCGGTCTCGACGAGGAGGCGCGACGGCGCGGCCACGACCGCTTCGCGCTCCTCCCGGTCGACCGGCAGCTCGAGGTCTGCCACGACTTCGCGAACGGCAAGCTGCACAAGGGCGCCTGGGACACGCTCAACGTGTCGCGTGCGTGGAGCGTCGTCATGCGCTACCTCCTGCAGGCCTTCTACTCGCATCCGTGGGCGTGGAACGAGATCGGCTTCGGAGGCCCGGCCTACCCGCGCGGGTACTCGCGCTTCGGCAGCCCGCACCTGCAGAGCGCCGAGCGCGAGACCTGGGAGGGGAAGGAGGCGTTCGAGATCGATCCCGTCGAGGACACGCAGCAGCGGGGACTGGAATGAGGCTGCCGAAGAGCGTCGTCAAGGGCTCCGTCCTGATGCCGAAGGACAACGACTCGCCGTTCCTGCTTGACATGCACGAGCGGGGGCTGCAGAACCTCGACCGGATGGCCCAGTATCCGCTCTCGGCGCCGGTCGACCTCGTCGTGGTCGGTGCGGGAGCCGGCGGCGTCACGCTCGCGCAGCGGCTGGCGCGCGCCGGCTGGCGGGTCGTGATCCTCGAGAAGGGCCCGTTCTGGGACCCCGATCGCGACTGGGTGTCAGACGAGAAGGGCTCGCACCCCATCTACTGGACCGACACGCGCATCATCGGCGGCAACGAGCCGATCAAGATGGGCAAGAACAATTCCGGGACCGGCGTCGGGGGCTCGATGACCCACTTCGCCGGCTACACGCCGCGCTTTCACCCCTCCGACTTCGAGGTGCGCTCGCGGGACGGAGT
>DATEPQ010000095.1:0-6824 GCA_035273125.1 Gaiellaceae bacterium | reverse complement strand
CAGAGGTCGAGGAGCTCCCAGAGCTCGCGCGGCGCGCGGACGAGTCGCGCCCCCGTTCTGAGCCGGAGGCGCGCCAGGAAGTCGACCGTCCGCAGATCCAGCGCGCTGGTCAGCGCGACGGCTGGACGATGATGAGCGAGTTGCCGTCCGGGTCGCGGAGCCAGAACATCGGCGGCACCGGCCCGCCGTAGCGTGTGACCTCGCTGTCGACATCCGCGCCGGCCTCCTTCAGGGCGGCGTGCGCGGCGTCGACGTCGCTCGTGTCGAGGATGATCCCGGTCTGGGTGCCGCCGGCCGGCTGGCCCTGCGGCGGCGGGGCGAGCGCGATCGTCGTCTCCGCCCCGGCGATCTGGACCTCGACCCAGCGCATGTCCGGGCCCATCGGCTCGTCGACGACCTTTTCGAAGCCGAGCGTGCCGACGTAGAAGTCGAGCGCCCGGTCCGTGTCGGCGACCGTCACGCAGACGCGGCCGACCTTGCTGATGTTGAGCTTCGACGCCACGGTGGACATCTGGATCCTCCTCTGTCGGGGTGTCGCAGCTACGACCGGATCTGCGCCGAGAACTCATCGGCGCCGGCACTTGACTGGCCGCGCGCGATGTGCGAGATTACGCAGCGTCAAAGCCCGGGAACTGCGCAAGCGGTTCGCGGGCTTTGGCACTTCTCGGCCTACATTCGCCGGGCGAGCTTCCGGAGCACCGCGTCGATGCGCGCGAAGCCGCCCTTCGCGCCCTCCTCGACGCCGTACTGCATCGTCGTGTCCCGCTCCTCGGCCGTGGCGAACCGCATTGTCTGCGTCAGCTTCGTCCGCTCCTCGCCGAGGTCCTCGAACTCCAGGGTCTGGAGATGGTTCTGGAAGGTCTGCACGAGCCGCTGCGGCGGCTCGACCTCCCGGAACTCGCCCTCGACGACGCCGTAGCCGGTGTTGAAGCGCCATTTGCCGCCGGGGCGGACGTCCATCTCCTCGACGACGGTCTGGTCGCCCCACCACTCGGGGATCAGCTCGGGATCCGTCCAGACGGAGAAGACGTGGTCGCGCGGAGCGTCGAAGACCCGCTCGACCCGGATCTCGAGCTCGTTCGGAGTGGTGACGGTGGTCTCGTTCATCAGCTCACCGCCTGCTTCACGAGCTCCGTGATCTTCTTCTCGTCGCCCTTCGTCAACTTCGTGACCGCGTACGACGTCGGCCACATCGTGCCGTCGTCGAGGTTCGCCTTGTCGTTGAAGCCGAACGTCGAATAGCGCTCCTTGAACTTGCCGGCGTCCTTGAAGAAACAGACGACCTTGTCGTCCTTCGAATAGGCCGGCATTCCGTACCACGTACGCGGAACGAGCTCCGGCGCGGCCTTGCGCACGATTGCGTGGATCCGCTCGGCGATCTTCCGGTCCGTCTCGGCCATCTTCGCGATCGCGGCGAGCACGGCCTTCTCGCCTTCGGCGTCCTTCAGGGCTGCCTTCGCCGCTGCCTTCTCCTCGGCGGTGAACTTGCGTGCCATCAGGCTCCTTTCGTCCGTTCGACCACCTGGGCGAAGCGGTCGAGCCGCTGCAGCCAGGTGCTGATGCCCTCGAACGCATACGGGGCGAGCATGCACCGCCGGACGCGTCCTACCTTCTCCGTCGTGACGAGCTCCGCCTCCTCGAGCAGCCGGACGTGCTTCTTCATCCCGGTCAGCGACATGCCGAAGGGCTCGGCGAGCTCGCTGATCGTCGCGCTGCCCGAGCCGAGCCGCTCGAGGACGGCACGCCGGGTCGGGTCGGCGAGGGCCGAAAAGGCGCGGTCGACGGGCCTAGAATACTGAACCATTAAGTTCACTATAGCAGAGTATGCTCGCGCGATGAGCCTTCGCTGGACGATCCTGGCGCCGCTCTACGACAGGATGTCGCGCAAGAGCGAGGAGGCGGGGATGGGCGCCATGCGCGAGAACCTGCTCGCGGCGGCGAACGGCCGGGTGCTCGAGATCGGCGGCGGCACGGGCGTGAACCTGCGCTACTACGACGCGGTCGACTCGCTCGTCGTCACCGAGCCGGAACCCGCGATGCTGCGCCGGCTCCAGGACAGGGCGCGCGAGCAAGGGACGCAGGCCGACGTCGTGCAGGCGCCGGCCGAGGAGCTGCCGTTCGAGGACGCGAGCTTCGACACCGTCGTCTCGACGCTCGTGCTCTGCGGCGTCGACCAGGAGCGGTCGCTCGGGGAGGTGCGTCGCGTCCTCCGTCCGGGAGGGCTTCTCCTCTTCCTCGAACACGTGCGCTCCGATGACCCGGGCCTCGCCCGCCTTCAGGACCGGATGAACCGGCTGAACCGCTTCCTCGTCGGCTGCGAGTGCAACCGCGAGACGGTCGAGGCCATCGAGGCCGCGGGCTTCACGATCTCGCAGGTCGAGCGGACGACGATGCCGGAGGCGCCGAGGTTCGTCCGGCCCGCGGTCGTCGGTACCGCGGTCGCGGCAGGCTGAGCCTAGGTCGAGGCGGTGCCGGAGACGAGCATGTAGAACCCCCACGCCGCCAGGCCCGACGCGACGCCGACGAGCGGGATCCAGCGGAGACCACGGCGGAAGAGGGGGAAGACCAAGAAGACGATGAGCTGCGAGATGAAGAGCGCCCCGAGCGAGGGCTTGAGCAGCTTGTCGTAGAACTCCTCGGGATCGATCAGCGAGATCACGTCCGCGACGACGAACGGGACCGCGATCCACACGAGGACTCGCCGCAACGGCGGGCCGTGGAGCCAGTGCAGCAGGCGCCCGAGCGCGAGGTACTCGGCCACGATGAGCGCGAGCGTGCCGACCCCGACTCCGAGCGCGACGGCGATCTCGAGCGGGCGACCGCTGTAGTACTTCGCGATCGCGGCGGCCGGGACGGGGAACTCGAAGAGCGCGTTCGGCACGGTGGACAGCCCGAGTGCCGCCACGAAGAAGCACAGCCCGACGACCGCGACCGCGAATGCGAGGCCGCGTCGCACGGTCCTGCTCCGCCCGCGGACCTCGGCTCCGAGATAGAGGGGCAGGCTGGAGCAGATGAAGAGCAGCGCCGTGCCGCCGACCGCGCGCGCGGTCGGATCCGCCTCCGGCTGCGCGGCGAAGCGGGCCGGGACATTCGAGAGCATCACGCCGCCGAGGACGAGCAGCAGGACGAGCTGCGCCAGCCCGACCACGAGCAGCGAGACCAGGGCGAGGCGGAGCGGTGCGAGAACGAGGAGCACGATCGCGACCGGGAACACGAGCTCCAGGACCCAGCGGTACGGGCCGAGTCCGGGAAAGACCGGAGCGAGCACGTCATAGACGACGAACGTGATCGTGTAGGGGAGATAGAGGAAGTAGGCCAGCGCCCAGATCCAGCCGTGCACCAGGGCCGCCCGCCGGCCCGCCGCCGCCTCGACGAACGCGGTCAACCCGCCCCGCGAGACGATTTGCCCGGAGTAGACGAGCCAGAGCGTGAGCGGTGCCGCGAACACCGCGACCGCGAGCGCGACGACCAGCCCGGCCGACTCGATCCCGTCGTCCCCGGCCGTTCCAGGGAGGAAGTTCAGCAGGGCCAAGGGCCCGCCGATCGAGGCGATCGCGAAGCCCACGAAGAGCAGCGGCGAGAAACCGCCGGCCGCGCGCGCGTCGCCGGGCGCGCCTTCTGCCGCAGGTTCAGCCGCCACGGTTACCTCTACTCGCGCCCGGCGACGAACGGATTGCCCTCCGACGGGGCAATCCGACTCGGCCTCGCTTGCGATTAGGAGTGGGAACGCTCGATTTCAAGGAGGAGATGAATGTGAGGATCCTGCGCGGCATTTCCGAGCGATACCAGGTTCGCCTGCTCGCGGTTGCGCTGCTTGCGGCGCTCGGGCTCGTCGCCGCCGGCTGCGGCGGGGGCTCGTCCGCGTCCTCCGCGCCGAAGAGCGGCGTCGCGGGTGCGCAGCACTCCACCGGCTCGGTGGCCGTGAAGACGCGCAAGATCAGCGGCCTCGGCACCGTCCTCGTCAACCCCGCGGGGCGGACCCTGTACGTGTTCATGAAGGACCAGCACCGCCACGTCACGTGCACCGGCTCCTGCGCGAGCTTCTGGCCGCCGCTGAAGTGGAACAAGTCGGCCAAGCCGACGGCCGGCGGCTCCGCGAAGAGCTCGCTGCTCGGCGCGGACAAGAATCCCTCCGGCGGGAAGGTCGTGACCTACAACCACTGGCCGCTCTACACCTACTCCGGCGACTCGGCCGCAGGCCAGGCCAAGGGGTGGAACCTCAACCTGAACGGCGGCAAGTGGTACGTCATCTCGGCGGCGGGCACGGTCGTGAAGCACAAGACCGCGTCCGGCGGCGGCGGAGGTGGCGGCGGCGGCGGAGGCGGCTGGGGCTAGGCGCCCGGCACCAACCCACCGAGCCAAGGTTTTCCGGACAGAGGTTTCCAGAGAGGGGGCGCGGCATTCGATGCCCGCCCCCTGCACCATCAGGTCCGGTAGCGACGCGCGAGCAGCAGAGCGCCGAGGAAGGCGGCCGCCAGCTCGACTCCTCCGGCGGCCTCCTGCCAGCTCCCCCAGAAGCTCTCGTGGTAGCCGAAGAGCCCCCAGCGCGTGCTGACCACGAACCCGGCCAGCGTTCCGACCGCGTAGCCGAGGGCCGCGAGCAGGACCGGGCTGTCGCGGCGGACGGCGAGGGCGGCTCCGAGGACGAATCCGGCCACGGCGTTGAGGAGGAAGAGCGCGCCCACCACGTGCACGAGGTGGAAGTAGTCGAAGTAGAGGTAGAGATGGATCGCGCCGGCCGCGAGGACGAGCAGGGCCAGGGCGACCCGGGTGAGGTGGGCGTGCCGCGCCATCTCCCGCGGATACGCACCGCGCCAGGCGGCGGTTTGGTCTAGAGCTCGTTTCGAAAAGAAGCAAGGGCCGTCCGGCCGCGCTGGTCGGCACGATCCATCGTCCTCGGTCGCGCGAATAGCGCTGCTATTCACGCTCCCTGCGTCCTTGACTCGCACTCGACCATCGCACCCGGTCAGCGCGTGATCATTCCGAAACGAGCTCTAGCTAGAGCAGCGAGATCGCGCCCGAGGTCCCGTCGATCCGCACGCGCTTCCCGTCGGGGATCGCGGACACGGCCCCGGCCGCGCCGACCACCGCCGGGAGCCCGTATTCGCGGGCCACGACCGCGGCGTGGCTGAGGATCCCGCCCGTCTCGGTCACCAGGCCCGCGAGCGAGGGGAAGAGCGGAGTCCAGGCGGGCGTGGTCATCGTCGTGACGAGGATGTCGCCGCTCTGAACGCGGGCGAAGTCGCTCGCGTCGGCGACCACACGCGCGACGCCTTCGGCCACTCCCGGCGAGGCGCCCGCGCCGTTCAGCGCCGTGCCGCCCGAGCCGTAGAAGCTCTCGACGACCGCGTCGCGTGCGCGCGCGTCCGGCGGTTCCCCGAGGAACGGCCGGACGCCCTCGGCCAGCCCCCGGGCCTGCTCCTCGCGGCGCCGGGCGACGAGCGCGCGCAGGTCTGGGCTGCCGGTGAGCGCGGTGCGGAGCTCCTCGCGCTCGAGCATCCAGACGTCGTCGGCCGCGTCGAGCAGCCCCTCGCCGACGAGCCGGCGGCCGAGCGCAAGCAGTGCCTCGCGCGTGGCAAGGAGCCCCGGGTAGTCGATGTCGTACGTGTGGAGCTCCTTGAGCGCGTACGCGGTGCGCAGGCGGTCGTCGACGCCGCTCGGCGCGGACGCGCGCGCCGGGCGCTCGCCGAGCTCGAGAGCGAGCCGGACGGCTTCGAGCGTCATCGTCGGTTGCTCGGCCTCGCGCGGCACGGACAGCTCGTGCCAGCGCGCGCGGCCGCCGTAGCGCTCGAGGTACGCCGCCAGCGCGCGCAGGAAGCGGCGCCCGGGGACCGTCGCGCGGAGACGGGCGAGTGCGGCGGCCGGCGTGAAGTCGCGGATCAGGTCGTCGACGCCTTCCCGTCGCGCCGCGTCCCCGAGGAGCCAGACGGCGTCGTCGGCGGGGTTCTCGATGCCGAGCAGCTGCTCGGGATCCGCCTGCTCGGCCGCCGTGAGCGCGGGAAGGACGACGAGGAAGTGGATCGTCCACTCCTCCTGCACCAGCTGCCAGAGGCGATCCAGCAGCTGAACCGCCTCAGCCGGAGTACCGCGCTCGGGGCGCATCCTCTCGAGCTCGGCGTTGATCTCGAGGACTCGCGGCCGCAGCTCCCGCTCCCAGCGCTCCGCGAGCTCGAGCGCCGCGGCCTCGAGCACCGCCCGGTCGACCTCCCAGTCCGGCTCGAGCTCACCCTCGTACGCCCAGCCGAGCTCGAGCCTCGTCTCGAATCCGCCGAACGGCGCGCGCAGCTCGCGGGCGGCCTCGTGCACGCCCCGGCCCATCGCCTCGAACCAGATCGTGGCCGAGAGCGGCGTCATCTGCTCGGGGTAGTGCGACGGATCGGGGAGCCAGGTCCTGGTCACAGCGTGGTGATCGGGCGGCACTGGACGAGCCAGAGCGTCCGGCCCTCGAAGCAGAACTCGACGTCGACCGGCCGGCCGAAGCCGGCCTCGGCCCTGCGCACCAGGTCGGCCACCTCGTGCGCCTCGTCGTCGCGCAGCGTCCGCGTCGTTCCGGCTGCGCGCGCCCGGACGCGATCGCCGTCGACGCGGTAGCGGTCGGGCGTGACCTCTCCCGAGACGACCGCCTCGCCGCCGCCGAGCGCGCATTCGATCAGGACGCTGTCGCAGCCGCCGACCGGGTCGCGGGAGAACGCGACGCCGGCCCGCGTCGCGGGCACCTGTCGCTGGATGACGACGGCCACGTCGCCGGCGGCGCCGTAGGCCGCGGCGCGATCGGTACCCGCACGCACCCGCGCCACGGCGTCGGCGAGCGTCGCGCGGGTGAC
>DATEPQ010000094.1:0-4991 GCA_035273125.1 Gaiellaceae bacterium | reverse complement strand
GCTGCTCCGTCGCGCGCGCCTCGTTCCGAGCGCCGGCGGTGTCCCCGGCACCGCGGGCTCGATCGGCGTCTCACAGTAGGGGCAGACCTGCCAGATCGGCTCGAGCGGCGAGCCGCAGCTCACGCACGCCTGCTTCAGCTTGGTCGTGCAGACGGGACAGACGAGGTAGCTCTCGTCGACCTCGGCGTGGCAGACCGGGCAGCGCTGGTCGACCGCGGCGATTCGCTCCTCCATCGCCTTGATCTCGAGCTCGCGCTCACGCACGTCGTCGAGGTACTCGGGCGGCCGGAAGAGCATGTACACGAACGGGCCGAGATACGGGATCACGAGGGCGAGAACCACCGACATCCCGATCAGCAACGGGTCCTCGATGCGGCGCTTCGCGTCCTTGTACGTCCAGAAGCCGAGGCAGAGCCAGAGCACGAAGGCGAAGAAGGCGAGCCCGTTGAGAATCGCGTGCTGGGTGCCGGTGCTGAGGAAGCTGGCGAGCGTCACAGCAGCATCCTGCCGATAACCCAGCCCGCGGCGAAGGCGGAACCGACCGCGGCGGCGAGGACGAGGGCAGCGAGGACGAACATCGAGAGCTTCTCGCCTGCGTTATAGGTGGTCGCGGTCGGCGGCACTGAGATCCGCCAGAAGGTACAGGGAGCCCGTGACGAGCACCGCCCCGTCGGCGCCCGCGAGCTCGAGCGCGTGGGCGCGCGCGGCCGCCGCGTCGCGCTCCGTTACGACGTCGTCGAAGTGCGCGGAGGCGAGCGCGGCGAGCTCGGCGGCGGGCACCGCCCGTCCGCTGGTGCTCTCCGTCGCGACGAGCCGCGGGCCCAGCACCGAGAGCGCCTCGAGCATCATCCCGGGCCGCTTGTCGCGGAGGATCGAGCAGACCACGGTCCAGCCCGGAGCTGCGGGAAGCCGCGGCAGCAGCCAGCCGAGGCCGGCGAGGTTGTGGGCTCCGTCCCAGATCTCGAGCGGGCTCTCGCCGCGCCGCTCGAGGCGCCCCGGCAGCTCGACCCCGTCCGCGGCGTGCGGGTCGACCGGCCGGCCGAGGAAGGACTCGGCCGCGGTGACGGCGAGCGCGAGGTTGCTGTGGGCGGTGACGACGACCTCGGCCGCGCCGTTCTCCTCCGCGAGCCCGCGCCATTCCTCCTCGGCGAGCACGACGGTGGAGCCCGGCTGCACGACCGCGAGCTTCTCGGCTGCGATCGCCTCGCGCGTCTCGCCGAGCACCTCCATGTGGTCGAGCGCGACGCTCGTGAGGACGACGATGCGGGTCCGGAGGACGTTGGTTGCGTCGTGCCGGCCGCCGAGCCCCGCCTCGACGACGGCGACGTCGACCTCCGCGGCCGCGAACGCCGCCAGCGCCGCAGCCGTGAGCACCTCGAACTGCGTCGCGCCGAGGGACTCCGCCGCGCGACGCACGGCGGACACCGCCGACTCGAAGTCCGCCTCCTCGCCGTCGACCCGGATCCGCTCGCTCCAGCCGCGCACGTGGGGCGAGAGGTAGGAGCCGACCGAGAGCCCGGCGTCGAGCAGGAGCGCCTCGGTCAGGCGCGTCGTCGTCGACTTGCCGTTCGTCCCGACGACGTGGATCGCCGGGAACCGCGCCTGCGGGTCGTCGAGCTCGCGCAGCATGGCGCGCATCCGCTCGGTCCCGAAGCCGTCCTCCGGCCAGGGCGAGAGGGACTCAACCCAACGCGTCGAGCTCGGCACGGTATTGCTCGAGCTTCTGCCGCTCACCCTCGACGACCTCGGGCGCCGCGTTGGCGACGAACTTCTCGTTCGCGAGCATCCGCTCGCTGCGCTCGACCTCCTTGCGCAGCCGCCCGCGCTCGGCCTCGACGTCGCCCCGGCCGTCGCCGGAGGGACGGACGACCGCCTCGAAGATCCGCAGCGAGTCGCCGTCGATCTCGATCCGGACGCCGCTGCGCCGGTAGAGCCGCGCCGCCGTCTGCGCCTCGTCGAGCGCGTGCAGATCCGCCGCGTACTCGGCCTGCGGCTCCGGCCATGGCGCCACGATCAGCCGCGTCTCGCGGGCGGGGAGGTTCGACCAGATCTCCTCCGTCACGTGCGGCATCACCGGATGGAGCAGCTTGAGCAGCCGCTCGAGCGCCGCGAAAGCCGTCGCGCGCACGTCCTCCTCCTCGAGCCGCGGCTTGATCGACTCGAGGTACCAGTCGCAGAAGTCGTCGAACGTGAGGTGGTAGACGCGCTGCACCGCGTGCGCGAAGTCGAAGGCCGCGAGGTCGGCCTCGAACGCCGCTCGCGTCGCGTCGATGCGCGCGAGGATCCAGCGCTCCTCGACCGACGACGGGCGTGCGTCGGGCTCCACCGGCCCGGCCAGCAGCAGGAGGCGGCTCGCGTTCCAGAGCTTGTTGGCGAGCTTGCGTCCCTCCTCGATCGTGCCCCACGAGAACCGCGGATCCTGGCCCGTCGTCATCTTGAGCAGCCCGTAGCGCGTCGCGTCGGCGCCGTACGGCTCGAGCGCCTCCTCCGGGTCGATGCCGGTGCCGAGCGTGCGGGACATCCGCTTGCCCTCCGGGTTCTGCAGGTACGAGTGGATGACCACGTCGCGGAACGGCTCCTCCCCGATGAGCTCGAGCCCGGAGAAGACCATCCGCGCGACCCAGAGGAAGATGATGTCCCGAGCGGTCGCGAGCACGTTGCCCGGATAGAAGCGCGCGAGCTCGGGGGTCTCGTCGGGCCAGCCGAGGGTGGCGAACGGGTAGAGGGCGGACGAGAACCACGTGTCGAGCACGTCCTCGTCCTGGCGCAGCTCGGCCGAGCCGCACTCGCCGCAGGCGTCGGGCTCGGTCTCGGCGACCGTGAGATGGCCGTCGGGGCAGTACCAGACGGGGATCCGATGCCCCCACCAGATCTGGCGCGAGATGCACCAGTCGCGGACGTTCTCCATCCAGTCGAGGTACACGCGCGCGAAGCGCTCCGGCGTGAAGCGCACGCGTCCCTCCTTCACGGCGGCGACCGCGGGCGCAGCGAGCTCCTCCATCGCCACCCACCACTGCGGCACGACGAGCGGCTCGATGCGGCTGTGGCAGCGCACGCAGTGGCCGACCGAGTGGCGGTAGTGCTCGCGCTTCTCGAGCTGTCCGCGCTCGGAGGCCCAGTCGAGCACGCGCCGTCCGGCGTCTTCCTGGGTGAGCCCGGCCAGCTCGCCGGCGCCGTCGCTCATGACGCCGTCGGGCCCGATCACCGTCAGCTCGGGGAGGCCGTGGTCGCGGCCGATCTCGAAGTCGGTCGGATCGTGGCCCGGAGTGATCTTGAGGGCACCCGTGCCGAACTCGCGCTCGACCCGCTCGTCGACGATGACGGGTACGCGCCGCTCCACGAACGGAACGACGACCTCCTTGCCCACGAGGTCGCGGTAGCGGTCGTCGTCGGGATGCACGGCGACCGCGACGTCGGCGAGGATCGTCGCCGGCCGCACCGTGGCGATCGTGACGTGGCCGGAGCCGTCGGCGAGCGGGTAGCGCACGTACGAGAGCGTGTCGTCGGAGTCCTCGTGCTCGACCTCGAGGTCGGAGAGCGCGGTCAGGTCGCGCGGACACCAGTTGACGATGCGGTTCGCGCGGTAGATGAAGCCGCGCTCGTAGAGGTGGACGAACCAGCGCATGACCGCGCGGTAGTAGCCCTCGTCCATCGTGAAGCGCGTGCGCCGGTAGTCGAGCGAGGCGCCGAGCTGGCGGAACTGGCTCATGATCGTGCCGCCGTAGCGCTCGAGCCACTCCTGGACGTAGGCGTCGAAGCCCTCACGGCCAAGGTCCCGCTGGCTGCGTCCCTCCTGCGCGAGCGTGCGGCCGATCGACGCCCAGGTCGAGATGCCCGCGTGGTCGTAGCCGGGTTGGAAGAGCGTGTTGAACCCGCGCATCCGGTGCCAGCGGACGAGCGTGTCCTCGAGGGAGAGCTGCAGGCAGTGGCCGATCGTCAGCGAGCCGGAGATGTTCGGCGGCGGGTGCATGACGACGAACGTCTCGCCCGGCGCGTCGGGGTCGGCCCCGTAGAGGCCCTCGTCCTCCCACGTCTGCTGCCAGCGCTGCTCGACGCCCTGCGGTTTGTAGAGCGGATCCATGCGCGAGATGTGGTCAGGCAGCGACTATGAGGAGACCTTAGCGGCAGCGCGCTTCGGCTGCGGCCAGGTGCCGCCGACCTGCTCGAGCACCGCCTCGAGCATGTGGAAGGAGGAGAGGACGTGCTCGCGCGCGAGTGCCCGCGCACCCTCGGCACTGCCGGCGGCCAGCGCCTGGCGGATCGCGCGGTGCTGCTCGGCGTTCTTCGCGTAGAGGCCGTCGATCGAGTGGTCGCCGGGTGCCCAGACGGCCGGCCCCGAGAAGGAGCGGCGGGAGCTCTTCGCGAGCTGCTCGACGAGCGGCAGGTCGGCGACGCGGTAGATGACGTCGTGGAAGGCGTGGTTCGCCCGCACCCAGTCGCCCATGACCGAGCGGCGTGCCTCGCCGGGCTCGCGCGCGCGGAGATCCTTCGAGATCCGGGCGAACTGGTGCTCGGCCTCCTCGAGCTCGGCGAGGTCCTC
This sequence comes from Gaiellaceae bacterium, assembly GCA_035273125.1. GTDB lineage: Bacteria > Actinomycetota > Thermoleophilia > Gaiellales > Gaiellaceae > Palsa-739. The sequence goes on along the minus strand of DATEPQ010000094.1, from coordinate 451 downwards.
GGCGGTCATCTTCGTCGCCGCGACCTCGGTGGCGAGCGCCTCGAGCTCTGCACGGACCATGAACGCCTCGTGCAGCTCCTCCCGCGAGATCGTGCGGACGCGGACGCCGCGGTTGGGGACGAAGGAGACGAGCCCGAGCGCGGCGAGCCGCCGCAGGGCCTCCCGGATCGGCGTGCGGGAGACGTCGAACTGCTCCGAGAGCTGCTCCTGGCGGAGAACCGTCCCCGGCTCGAGCTCGCCGGAGACGATCGCCTCCTCGATCACGAGCGCGATGTCGTCGGCCTTGGTGCTGTCGAGGCTCGGGGTCATCGCGATCGAGTGTACGCCGCTCGATGAAGGACGAGCATCGATGCTCTATTGGCGCAAAGTTGCGAGCTTCCCGTCGCGGAACGGCCGGTATCGTCGACGACGAGGGCGGAGGGACCGCGGCCCCGCCCTTGGGTGGGGGTTC
>DATEPQ010000093.1:0-5670 GCA_035273125.1 Gaiellaceae bacterium | reverse complement strand
CACGTTCCGCGCTGCGCCCCGCCTCACGCCGCTCGAGGCGCGCGCGATCCGGCTCGCCCTCGAGTACGTGGGGCCGATGATCGCGGCCGACGCACACACGCCGCTGTCGCGCGTCCGCAAGAAGCTCGAGGAGACGTTCGGTCAGTTCGAGCTCGCCCGCACGCCCGAGCCGAACGTCGGCACCGAGGAGGTCGACCTCGTCTCGAGGCTCGCGCGCGGCATGCGCGAGCGGCGGCTCGTGGAGATCGAGTACCAGAAGGAGAGCGACTCGGAGCCCTCGACACGGCTCGTCGAGCCGTACTCGTTCGGGCGGGAGCTCCCGAACTGGTACGTCCACACGTGGGACCGGACGAGCGACGGCGAGCGGTCGTTCCGTCTGGACCGGATGCGGAGCGCGACGCTCACCAGGGAGCGCTTCGAGCCCCGCCCGGGCTTCGAGCCCACGAAGCTGCGAAACGCGCGGACGGCGCGGATCCTCTACTCGAAGGAGGTCGCGAGATTCGCGACCGAGCGCGGCGCGCACCTGCTCCGAGACGGCACGGCGCTCGCGGAGCGTCCGTACGGCGACGACGAATGGCTCGAGAGCGAGATTCTCGCCGCCCGCGGGGAGGCGGTTCTCCTCGAGCCCGACGAGCTGCGGCACTCGATCGCCGCCCGGGCCAGGACGCTGGCAAAGGAGCTCGGCGTCGAGCGCATGCGCACCCGCGCCTGAGCCTCCGGATTCAGTTCGCCGGCTCGGGGGAAGTGAGGATCCGAGATGGCAGCGACAGCCGAACAACGTCAACTGACCGAGACCCTCCTGAGCCAGATCCAGGAGAGCGGCTTCCCCGGCGCGGCCCAGCTGGACCGGGTGGAGCAGCTCATCTCGACCCGGGACGAGCTCGAGACCTACATCGCGATCCTCACCCAGAAGGTGCAGGCCTCGAACTTTCCGGCGGCCTCGATGGTCGATCGCATCCAGCGGCTGATCCGCGTGCTCGACCGCCTCGACCAGGAAGAGCAACGCGAGCGCTGAGCCGGCCTACGCCGCACGCACCTACTTCGGGATGAAGCTCATGGTGCCGTTGCTCTCGAGAATGCCCCACTCGACGTCCTGGACGGAAGCGATCTGCTGGCCGCGCATCTCCTCCGCCACCTCCCCCTCCGTCAGCCGCTCGCGCTTCATGTTGCGGTCGATCAGCTTGCCGTCCTGGATGATGACGACCGGTTCGCCCTCGAGCACGCGCCGCGCGCGGCGTGAGCGGTAGCTGAGCTGGGAGACTCCGACCTGCACGGCGGCGATCGTCGACACGGCGATGATGGCGCCCGTGACCGAATAGTCGTCCTGCGTCAGCCCCTGCTGGATGGCGTCGCCGAGGACGATGAGCAGGACGAGGTCGATCGCACTGAGCGACGAGAGCTCCCGCCGGCCGATCACGCGCATCACGAACACGACGAACGCGTACAGGACGATTGCGCGAAGGACGATGTCCATCTAGGGGAACACCGTGATCGTCCGATGGAGGGTGACCAGTGCCCGCTTGCCGTCGTAGAGCGTGACGTTCTGACTCCGACGGCCGACGGTAGTGGGGTTGACCTGGAAGGAGACGTACAGGACATACGACTGCCCCTGCGCGATCGGCCCGAGGTCGAGTCCGAGCTTGCCGTCCTGGCTCGCCTCGCTCGCCGGCGCCGGCTCCACCGTGTTGATCGTCAGGCCCTCGAGCCAACCCCGGTCGAGGACGAGAGCGGCCTGAGCGAGCCGCTTCCGCGCCGTGATCCGGAATTGCGCCTGATACAGCAGCCCACCGCGGAGGTGGGACGGAGAGGAGACCGACAGTTGCGCCGCCGCGGCCGCGCCGGTGGACGTGTCGGGGCGCTGCCCGAAGAGGTTGGCGAGAGCCAGCACCGGCACCACGCAGACGAGCGCGAGGAGTCCGCGCCGGACCCAGATGTCGTTGCGCCGGGACTCCAGGTCACGATCGCGTCGTAGAACGATGGTGTCCGGGATCTGGGCCACCCTGCTGTTGTCAACCCGGGCGACCAGAAGTAAACCGGGACCGCTTGCCTCCGTCGACGAAGGCGAGCGCCGCGACTAGCCTCCGGCGGGCAACGTGAGCGTGAACGTCGCCCCCGGCTCGGAGTCGGAGCTCACCTCGAGGGAGCCGCCGTGCGCCTCGGCGATCGAGCGCGCGATGAAGAGCCCGAGCCCCGTCCCGGGCTTCGAGGCGCCGGCGACGTCCACCCGCCCGAACTTCTCGAAGATCCGGGTCTGCTGGTCGCGCGGGATCCCCGGGCCCGTGTCGCGCACGGCGATCCGCACGGCACCGTTCGAGGCGCTCGCGGAGACGCGCACCTCCCCACCCTCCGGCGAGTACTTCACGGCGTTCTCGATCAGGTTGCCGAGCACCTGGCGCAGTCGGGCACGGTCGCCGTGGATCGCCGGCAGCGCACCGCGGACGGAGGCGACGACCGGCACGTCCTGCTGCGCCAGCACCGCTGCTTCGACGGCCTCGTCGACGACGCGCCCGAGGTCGACCTCATCGAAGCGGTAGCTGAAGGTCCCCGCCTCGATCCGCGAGGTGTCGAGGACGTCGCTCACGAGCTCCGCGAGACGTGCGGTCTCGTCGCCGATCAGGGCGAGGAACGACTCGCGCTGCGCCGCGGTGAGCATTCGCCAGCGGTCCTGCAGCGTCCGGGCCGCACCGATCACGGCTGCCATGGGGCTACGCAGCTCGTGTGACACGAGCGAGACGAAGTCCGCGCGGAGCTGCGAGAGGCGCGCCAGCTCTTCGACGCGTCTCCGCTCCGCCTCGTAGGCGCGGATGTTCTGGACCGCGGTCGCGACGAGGCGTCCGAGCAGGGCGACGAGCTCGACCTCGTCGTCGCTGAAGGCGTCGGGACGATCGCGCGAGAGGCTCAGCATCCCGATCGTCCGCGCGCCGAGCAGGAGCGGCGCGACGAGCTCGCTGCGCAGGCCCAGCGCGAGGAGCTGCTCGTCGGCGGGAGCATCGCGCGCGGTGAGGTCGGGCCGCACGAGGATCTTGCCCTCGAGCACCCGTTCGAGCAGGGAGCCCTCGATCGGGTCGCTGTTTCCGGGCGGGAAGATCTCGCCGGCTCCGCGGCCCGCCGTGGCCATCGTGGTCGCGGTGTCGCCTTCCACGAGCACGATCGCCGTCCGCTCGAAGGGAACGAGCCCGCGCAGCTCCCGGATGAACGCGCCGAACGCCTCGTCGAGCACGAGCGAGGAGCCCAGCGCGCGTGCGCAGCGGTTGGCCGTGTCGAGGACGTCGACGCGGTGGCCGAGCTCGTCGCGCAGCCGCTCCGCCTCGGCGGCCCGAGACTCCGCGCGGCTCCGCTCGGCGTTGAGGGTGTCGCGCAGACGCCCGATGACGAGACCGGAGAGCACGCCCACGAGCACCCGCGCAAGGGCCGTCCGCCACTGCAGCCCCGGGCCGATTGCGTCGATCACGATCGTGGCGCCGGTCATCACCACGCCGGCGACGGCTCCGCCCAGGAGCCCGAAGCGCAGGGCTGCCGCCGCGATCGGGATGAGATAGAGCGCCCGCCACGGCTCGCCGGCCTCGAACGAGAAGACCGAGATGAAGCCGATCGCGACCAGGGCGTCGAGGGCGAGCAGCAGCACCCGTGCGCGCACGCGGGTCACGGCCTCGAGCTCGACCGCCGAGAGCACGGCCGAGAAGACCGTGACCGCGGCGAAGAACCCCACGACGGCCCACGCCCACGGAAGGTACGAGGGCGGGAAGTCCGTGAGGGCGACTGCGATCGCCCCGACGACCACGAGCGCCGCCCGCAGCAGGACGAGCCAGCGACCCGGGCGGCTAAGCATCCCGCTCCTCCAGGCGGGCCATCGCCCACGCCGCGACGTCGCGGGTCGCCTCATCCGGATCGTCGAGAAAGGCGGACACGCCGTCCCGTTCGCCGTCGCCGCCCACGTTGCCTGCAGCGACCAGCGCGTTGAGCCGGAGCCGCCGGCCGTCGTTGCGCGGCACGTAGAGCCGCGCGAAGCGGCTCCGCAGCTCGTCCGGGTCGCTGCGCAGCCAGTCCACGAGCGAGACGTGCGGCGTGGCGTCGGCGGGGAGTGGCTCGCCGGCCCGGCGCTTCTCGATGCCGCGGTTCCACGGGCAGACGTCCTGGCAGATGTCGCAGCCGTACACCTGCGCACCCAGCTCGGCGCGGTATTCGGCCGGCGGCGGCGCAGGTGCCTGCGTCCAGTAGGAGAGACAGCGCGTCGAGTCCAGGGTTCCCGGCTCGTCGAGCGCGCCGGTCGGGCAGGCGTCGATGCAGAGACGGCACTCGCCGCAATCGAGGGCGAGCGGCGGCGTCGGCTCGAGCTCCGCGTCGGTGACAAGCGTTCCGAGCACGACCCAGGAACCGTGCCTGCGGGTGATGAGGAGCGTGTTCTTGCCGTAGAAGCCCACGCCGCTCCGCGCCGCTGCCTCGCGGTCGACGTGCTGATTCGCGTCGACGAGGACGCGGTAGTTGCCGCCGAGCCTCCGGCCGAGCTCGTCGAGCCTCTCGCGCAGCTGTGCGTAGGCGTCGAACCACGTGTAGCGCGGCAGCCGGCCGTGGCCCGCCGGCCGCTCGGGCTCGGAGAGCCAGTAGCAGAGCGCCGCCGAGATTACTGTGCGAGCGCCGGGGAGCAGCGTCTCGGGATGGCAGGACTCCTCCGGCCGCGCCATCGTGAAGCGCATGTCGGCGAAGAGACCCCGCGCGCGGCGCTCGCGGATGTGGCGCTCGGTGTCCGCGTAGGGCTCGGCAGGCGCCGCGCCGACAGCGTCGATCCCGAGCTCGTGTGCGAGAGCCTCGAGTTCACGTGCGTTCACCCGGATAGTGTGCCCCGGTGCGTGCGGTTCGCATCCACGAGGACGGCGGCCCAGAGGTGCTCGTGCTCGAGGACGCGCCGGATCCCGAGCCCGGGCCGGGCGAGGTGCTCGTCCGGCTGCGGGCCTCGGCGCTGAACCACCTCGACGTCTGGATCCGCAAGGGACTGCCGTCCGTACCGAAGCCGCGCATCCTCGGCGCCGACGGCGCTGGGGTGGTCGAGGCGCTCGGCGAGGACGTGACGGGCTTCGAGCCCGGCGAGCGGGTCGTCCTCAATCCCGGGATCGAGACGGGCGGAGGCCGGATTCACGTGATCGGCGAGCACGGCGACGGCACGAACGCCGAGCTGATCGCGGTCCCGGCGACGAACGCCCACCCCATCCCGGACGGGTTGAGCTTCGAGGAGGCCGCAGCCTTCCCGCTCGTGTTCGAGACGGCTTACCGGATGCTCGTGACCCGCGCCGGGCTGCGCGAAGGCGAATGGGTGCTCGCGTGGGGCATCGGCGGCGGCGTCGCAACCGCGGCGCTCGCGATCGCGAAGGCGCTGGGGGCGCGCGTGCTCGTCACCTCCTCCAGCGACGCGAAGCTCGAGCGCGCCCGCGAGCTCGGCGCGGACGCGACCGTGAACCACGCGACCGGCGACGTGAAGGCGGCCGTGCAGGAGGCGACCGAGGGCCGCGGCATCGACGTGGTGGTCGAGAACGTCGGCGAGGCGACGTGGGCGACGTCCCTCCAGGTCGCGGCGCCGGGCGGCCGGATCACGGTCTGCGGCGCGACGTCCGGGCCGAACCCGCCGGCGGCTCTGCACCGGATCTGGTGGAAGCAGCTCTCGATCCTCGGCTCCAC